>CAZWGY010000291.1:0-6148 GCA_964633575.1 uncultured Desulfobacteraceae bacterium | reverse complement strand
GAATCGGTCCGCCGGTACCGGTCCAGGTCCTCGCGAATCTGGCCCTGAGCCGGCAGGTCGGCCAGCGCGGGAACCGGCGGCGGGCTCGGGGCCAGGTCTTCGGCTGGCGGAGCCGTCAGCCGATCGGCGGTCTCGGCGTATTGGGCGCCGGCGGCCCGGGCCGCGTCGGCCACGGGTTCCGGAAGCTCGGCCGGCGGCGGCACGTCTCCCAGGTCCCCCTCGATGACCTCGCCCTCGCGGAGCCGGATTCGTTCGAGGATCTCGGCCATGGGCACGGTGATCTCCCCCACCCGGATCGACTCATCCGGCTTGACGATCAGGTCCATGCTCTCGTCGATCCCGAAGGCCCGCTTCCGCCGCTCCATCCGGGCCGTTGCCTCGGGGGCTTCCCGGCCTTCGGGAGCGTAAGTGACCACCGGCGGGGGCGGTTCGGCCGGGGGCGGGCTTGAGGGCGCCGTCGTCGTGGCGGGCCTCGGGGGCGGAGTCGGAAGCGTCGGCGGCGGCGCCGGGGGCCGTCGGACAAAATAGAAGTAAAGCAGCCCGGCGGCCGCGGCGATCAGCAGCAGGATGACCAGAACGACCGGCTTCCGGGCCGGCTCCGGACGGCGCTTTCGGTTCGGTCTCGGCCTCATGTCGGCACATCACTGGAGCGGGGACGGACCGCCCCCGCGGTCAGGGTTTGGCGTCGGGCGCCTCGATCTTCTCGATGACGAAGGCATCCTTGTCCGGGCGCATGTCCCGGCTGCCCTCGATCCGGATGGTCCGTTCCCGGCGGACCTCGAGGTCGAGGAGCTCCCGCCGCTTGTGGTTCAGGAGATAGTCGGCCACGTCCTCGGGAACCGTCGCCACCAGCTCGGTGTCCGGGTCCTTCAAAGACTCGATCTGAATCCGGCGCATACAGGAGAGGCCCAGGGTCTCGGTGGACGGGATCAGCCCCTTGCCGGCGCAAACCCGGCAGGGAACGTAGGTCCCGAACTCGATGGACGGCCGGATTCGCTGCCGGGACATCTCAAGCAACCCGAAGGCGGAAATCCGACCCACCTTGGTCCGGGCTTTGTCGATCTTCACGTGCCCCTTCAATGCCTTTTCCACCTCCCGCCGGTGCTTGGCATCCCGCATGTCGATAAAATCGATGACGATGAGCCCGCCGAGGTCCCGTAGGCGGAGCTGCCGGGCGATCTCCTCGGCCGCCTCCAGGTTGGCCTGGTAAGCGGTGGCCTCCACGGACTTGTTCCGGATGGCCTTGCCGGAGTTGACGTCGATGGCCACGAGAGCCTCGGTCTGGTCGATGACGATCGACCCCCCCGATTTCAGCGAGACCCGCTTTTCGAAGATCGAGCTGATCTGTTCTTCGAGCTGGTACTTGGTGAAGATCGGCTTGGCTCCCCGGAAGTGCTTGACCATCTTCGACCCCTTGGGGCCGATCAGGTCCATCAGGTCCCGGACCTCGTTAAAGGCGTCCTCGTCGTCGATGAGGATCTCGGAGACCTCCGTCGTGAGGTAGTCCCGGATGGAGCGGAGGATCAGGTTCTGCTCCTTGTAGAGGAGCGCCGGGGCCTTTTCCTCGACCCCCTTTTCGTTGATGTTCTTCCAGAGCCGCAGGAGGTAGCGGAGGTCCTTGGCCAGGAGGGTCTTGGATGCGTTGATCCCGGCGGTCCGGACGATCACCCCGAATCCATCGGGGACCTTGAGCCCCCCGACGATCTCCTTGAGCCGCTTCCGCTCGGCCTCGTCCTCGATCTTCCGGGAGATTCCCCGGCTCTTGCTGCCGGGCATGAGGACCATGTGGCGGCCGGGCAGGGAGATAAAGGTGGTCAGCATGGCGCCCTTTTTCATGATCGGGTCCTTGACCACCTGGACCATCAGCTCCTGGCCCTTCTTGACCAGGTTCTTGATGCTGTCCTCTCCGGAGTGGTTGTCCTGGTAATAGTCGCTGTGGATCTCATGCTTCTGGAGGAATCCATGGCGTTCCGCGCCGTAATCGACGAAGACCGACTGGAGGCCCGGCTCGACCCGGGCGATGACCCCCTTGTAGATGTTGCCGTGGGTGATTTCCCGGGCCGTGCTCTCGAAATGGAGCTCCTCGAGCTTGCTGTCCTTGACCTTGGCGATCCGGCATTCCTCGGGGTCGCTGGCGTTGATGAGAATCTTGGTGGTCATTTGACGGGTCTTGACTCCTTCTCCGCTGAGCGGAAAATGATTTGGTTGATTTTATTACCTTTTTGGTTGATACGCAATTATGGGCGGCAAGTCAACCGCTTTCTTTCCCTCAACCGGCCGGTCACGGCCGAATCCACTGGCGGCTTGCCATTTGGTCGATCTTGTGGCATGGGAGAAGACGACGTGAATGTTCTGGCAATCCGAAGGGAGAACGGCATGATGGATGAACGATACGCCCCCGCCGCCATCGAGTCCCGGTGGCAGCGGATCTGGGAAGAGACAAACCGGTTCCGGGTGGAGATGGACCCCGCCCGCGAGAAATACTACCTCCTGGAGATGTTCCCATACCCCTCCGGGAAAATCCACATGGGCCACGTCCGGAACTACACCATCGGCGACGTGGTGGCCCGCTACAAACGGATGCGGGGCTTCAACGTGATCCACCCCATGGGCTGGGACGCCTTCGGGATGCCGGCGGAAAACGCCGCCATCGCCAACAACTCCCACCCGGCCCGGTGGACCTACGAAAACATCGACGCCATGCGCCACCAGCTCAAGCGCATGGGCTTCTCCTACGACTGGGACCGGGAGATCGCCACCTGCCGCCCCGAATACTACCGGTGGGAGCAGTGGCTCTTTTTGAAAATGTACGAACGGGGCATGGTTTACCGCCGGGAGTCCCACGTCAACTGGTGCGGGACCTGCCAGACCGTCCTGGCCAACGAACAGGTCGAGCAGGGCCAGTGCTGGCGCTGCGGCGAAACCGTCCGCCAGAAAAAGCTCTTCGGCTGGTTCTTCCGGATCACCGACTACGCCGAAGACCTCCTCGAATACTGCGACCGCCTCCCCGGCTGGCCCGAAAAGGTCACCACCATGCAGAAAAACTGGATCGGCAAAAGCCGGGGCGCCGAAATCCGGTTTCCCGTGGACGGCCACAACGAAACCATCACCGTCTTTACCACCCGGCAGGACACCGTTTACGGGGCCACCTTCATGTGTCTCGCCCCCGAACACCCCCTGGTCACCTCCCTTTCCCGAGGCACTCCCGAAGCATCCGCCGTGGACGCCTTCGTCGATCGGATGGCCCTCCAGGACCGGTCCGTCCGGTCGGTGGACAGCCAGGAAAAGGAAGGCGTCTTCATCGGGGCCTCCTGCGTCAACCCCATGAGCGGCGAGAAAATGCCCATCTACACCGCCAACTTCGCCCTCATGGAATACGGCACCGGCGCGGTGATGTCGGTCCCGGCCCATGACCAGCGGGATTTCGAGTTCGCCCGGAAGTACGACCTCCCGATCATCGTGGTGGTCTCGCCCCCCGACGCCGACCTCGACCCCGCCACCATGACCGAAGCCTGGGCCGGGGAAGGGACCCTGGTCAATTCCGGCCCCTTCAACGGCATGGGCTCCGACGCGGCCCGGGACGCCATCGCCGAAAAGATGGCCGCCGAGGGGATCGGGGACAAGACCATCAACTACCGCCTCCGGGACTGGGGAATCTCCCGGCAGCGCTACTGGGGCGCGCCCATCCCGGTGGTCCACTGCCCGGCCTGCGGAACCGTCCCCGTTCCCGAGTCGGACCTTCCCATCGAGCTTCCCGAGGACGCCGACCTCCTCCCCGGCGGCAAGTCCCCACTCCCGGACCTCGACCGGTTCGTCGCCACGGCCTGCCCGGCCTGCGGCGGCAAAGCCCGCCGGGAGACCGACACCATGGACACGTTCGTCGAGTCCTCGTGGTACTTCGAGCGGTATTGCAGCCCCCGTTGCGAGACCGGGATGTTCGACCCGGCCGAGGTGGGCTACTGGATGCCGGTGGACCAGTACATCGGCGGGGTCGAACACGCCATCCTCCACCTCCTCTATTCCCGGTACTTCACCCGGGTCCTGAAGGACATGGGCCTGGTCGATTACAAGGAGCCCTTCACCCGGCTCCTCACCCAGGGGATGGTCTGCAAGGAAACCACCGCCTGCCCGACCCACGGGTTTCTCTACCCCGAGGATGTGACCGGCGACGGCGACGACCGCCGCTGCGCTCAATGTGACGCCCCGGTGACCGTCGGCCGGGTCGAAAAGATGTCCAAGTCCAAGCGGAACGTCATCGACCCCAACACCCTCATGGACAAGTACGGCGCCGACACCACCCGCCTCTTCTGCCTTTTCGCGGCCCCGCCCGAGCGGGACCTTGAATGGAGCGAGCAGGGGGTCGAGGGAAGCTACCGGTTCCTCAACCGGGTCTGGCGGCTCTTCCGGGCCTGGATGGAAACGGTCCGGGACGCCCCGGCCGTCGATCCCGAAACCCTCGGGGAGCCCGCCCGAACCCTCCACCGGAAAACCCACGACACGATCCGCCGGGTCACCCGGGACATCGAGGACCGGTTCCACTTCAATACCGCCATCAGCGCGGTCATGGAGCTGGTCAACGAGATGCCGGCCGAGCCCGACGACCCCGGCCCGGACCTGCGCGCCGTCATGAAAGCGGCCATGGAATCGGCCGTCCTGCTCCTCTCGCCCATGGTCCCCCACTTCGCCGAAGCGCTCTGGGAGGCCCTCGGCCACGAAGACAGCATCATCCAGGCCCCCTGGCCCACCTACGACGAGGCGGCCCTGGTCAAAGAGGAAATCCTCATCGTGGTCCAGGTCAACGGGAAGCTCCGGAGCCGGTTCCTCGCCCCCGCCGACGCCGACGAGGAAACCCTCAAAACGCGGGCCCTCGAGGACGACAACGCCAGGAAGTTCGTGGGGCATAAGCCGGTCCGGAAGGTCATCGTGGTGAAACGGAAGCTCGTCAACATCGTGGTTTGAATGGAAAAGCGAATACGGATACGGTGGGCCGCCGGGATAACCCTCATCCTGGCGGTCTGCCTGGCCGGCTGCGGTTACCGGTTTGTCTCCGGGGGCGGGCTGCCGGACTGGGTGGAACGGATCTATATCCCGGTCTTCGAAAACCGGACCGGGGAAAGCGGGATCGAGGTCACTTTTACCAATGACCTCATCTACGAGCTGACCCGGAACGCCGTCGTCCGGCTCACGACCGACGAGGCCGCCGCCGACGCCCGGATTTACGGCCGGATCACCTCCCTCCGGACCGACACCCTGACGCATCTCGGCCACCAGGTGGCCCTCGAGCGCCGGGTGAAAGTGGACCTCGAAATCACCATCACCGACGCAAACGGAAAGACTCTCTGGGCCGACGCCGGGTTGACCGGGGAGGAAGCCTATCCCGTCGATTCCCGAAACAAGCGGGTCACGGAACACAACCGGCGGCAAGCCATCGACGAGATATCGAGCCGGATCGCCGAAGGCATCTACCACCGGTTGACGGGGGGATACTGACCGCCCATCCCGAAAGGCCGGATGGCGGGATGGGCGGGTCGGCGGCTGATCAGGCGGAGGTGGCGTTGACCAGCCGGGTCAGGCGGGAAACCTTCCGGGCCGCCGTCCGCTTGTGGATGGCCCCCTTCTTGGCGGCCTTGTCAATGACCGACTGAGCCACGTCCAGCCGCTCCTGGATGTTCTCCGCGTTACCTTTTGCCGCCAGGCGGACATCCTTGACCACGTTCTTCACCCGAGTCCGGTTGGACCGGTTCCGCGTCCGGCGGACAACGTTCTGCCGGGCACGCTTCAATGCGGATTTATGATTCGCCAAAACACACTCTCCTTTCAAAAGAAATCGTCCATCTACAAACTGACCTGAATACCCAATCCGGGGATAGGTGTCAAGGATTTTTGGCGGGGGCCGGAAAGTCCGTAGGACAGGCTCCGTGGCACCGGGGCTTCGCCCCGGTCTGGTATGTTTCGCCCCTTCGGGGCTGAGCCGCACTGGCGTAAGGCGCTCCCGGGAGTGCGAAAATTCATTTTTCGCCGTCCAAGCGCCGGGGTTCATCCCCCCCAACAAGGCCGGCACAGACTCTGAGCCCCCGGCCTCAATAATGTCCGTAGGGGCAGGCCCCCATGCCCCTCTCCGCGTCGGACACACCCCGCCCCTTGGGTC
>CAZWGY010000290.1:0-6174 GCA_964633575.1 uncultured Desulfobacteraceae bacterium | reverse complement strand
ATTCACACTAATTTTTAATTCTAATTCGTGCTATTCGTGTGATTCGTGGTTAAATGGATTCTAAGTTTTTTCGTGTATTTCGTGGTTTAAATCCGTTTTCATGCACGCGGGTGATCGTGGTAACCCGCCCCCCACATCGAAAACAAAAAAGCTCAGGAGACTCAATTTATGAAACATCTCCAGATTCTCACCACCGTTTTCTTATGTGCCGGCCTGTTGGCCGCTCCGTGCGCCGCCGCCGATCCCTTGAAGGTCGCCACGCTCAGCTACCCACCGTTTCAATACGAGGAACGCGGCGAGGCGGTCGGGATCGCGGCCGACATCGTAAAGGGGGTCTTCGAGCGGATGGACCAGCCCATCGAGATCACCTTCTACCCCTTTGTCCGGGCCATGGACACCATCCGGTCGGGCCGGTCTGACGTTATCTTCACGTTTTATCACAAAAAGGAGCGGGAGGCGTTCGCGGAATACTCCAGCGAGCCCCTGGTCGATCAGACCATCTCCCTCTTCGTCCATGACGACTCGGAGATCACCTTCAACGGCGACCTTTCGGAGCTGAAACCGTATCAGTTCGGGATGGTCCGGTTCAGCTACGGCAAGGTCCTTGACGAGGCTGTGGAAACCGGGGTCATCACCGACATCGACTATGTCACCCGGATGGAAAACAACATGAACAAGTTTTTGAAACGGCGATTCGACATTCTGCCCTCGGACCGCTGGGTGGCGCTATACTATTATTCGAAGGTAGCGCCCTCGGGAGGAAGCCGGATCAGGGAGCTGCATCCGCCGGTGGACACCTTTCCGGCCTACATCGGCTTCACCAGGGCCCGGGACCTTTCCGCCGTGAAGACCCGGGTGGACGAGACATTGCGGAAGATGAAAGCGGACGGCAGCTACGGAGCCATCATCGATGGTTATCTGGAGCGGTGGGGAGTGGCCCTGGATTAGCCGGCCGCTTAAACCGTTCGAGCCGTCAACCGTTCATGCCAACCGAAAACCGCCGAGCGCCGACATGAACCGTTTCGCCTATCAGACCACCGGCCTGGCCGTCCGGACCTTGTCCAGGTTCCTCAAGGCCCGGGTTCACATCCATGGCGAGGACCAGATCCCGTCCGGGGCGATCATCTTCGTCATCAACCACTTCACCCGGATCGAGACCCTCTTCCTGCCCACTCATATTTACGAGCTGACCAAAGTCCCGATATGGTCCCTGGGCGATGCCGGCCTCTTTCAGGGAGCCATGGGGGCCTATCTGGACCGGGTGGGGGTGGTCTCCACCCGGAACCCGGACCGGGATCTGCTCATCGTCAAAAGCCTGCTCACGGGCGAGTCCAACTGGATCATCTTCCCCGAGGGGCGGATGGTCAAATCGAAAAAGATCGTTGAAAAGGGCCGGTTCATGATCTCCTATGCCGGCGGGAAGCACCCGCCGCACACCGGGGCCGCTACCCTGGCCCTGCGGACCGAGTTCTACCGGCAGCGGCTCCGGGCCATTGGGGAGACGGCGCCCGAGGAGACCGAGCGGTTGACGGCCCGGTTCGGCATCACCGATCTCGCCCCGGTCCTCGAAACCACCACTTTTCTCGTCCCGGTCAACATCACTTACTACCCCATCCGGGCCCGGGAGAACATCCTTTCCGAGCTGGCCGGCCGGCTCGTGGAGGATCTGCCCTTGCGGGCGGTCGATGAGCTGATGACCGAGGGAACCATGCTTCTGTCCGGCGTCGATGTGGATATCCGGTTCGGGTCCCCCATTCCCATTAAGGAATACTTGACCCAGCGTTCCATTGTCCGGGACATCGCGGCCCGCCGGAAGATCGGTTTCGACGACCCGATCCCATCCAGACGGATCATGCGGAAGACCGCCCTGACGATCATGGAGCGTTACATGGGGGCCATCTACCGGATGACCACCGTCAACCACGACCACATTTTCGCCTCCATTCTGAAAATCTTCCCATTTAAACGGATGGACAGCTACGACCTCCGCCGGCGGGCCTATCTGGCGGCCACGGCTGATCTCGAGGGCATGGGCATCCACGTCCACTCCAGCCTCACCACCAATCAAACCCACCTGCTCACCGATGACCGGTTCGACAAGCTCTCCGAGTTTCTGGCCCTGGCCCGGCTGAAGGGGATCGTAACCGAATCGGGCGGGCGGCTGGTCAAGGACATGTCCAAGTTCGCCTCGCCTCTGGATTTCCATCAGGTCCGGATCGACAACCCGGTCTCGGTGATCGCCAACGAGGTGGAGCCTCTGGCGGGGCTTCAGCGGATTCTGAAAAAGCTGGTCTGGACGCCCCGGTTCCGTCTGCGGCGGGCCATCGTGAAGCAGCTTATCCGAGAGGCCGAAACCGAATTCGCCGCCGATCACGAGGCTTTTTACGTTGAGGGAGAATCGACCGATCCGGCCGCCGGCCGGCCGTTTCTCATCCGAGGGCGGGACAAGGGAGTCGGGGTTCTCCTGATCCATGGCTATATGGCCGCTCCCCTGGAGGTGGGCCAGCTCGCCGTTTACCTCGGCCGGCACGGCTACTGGGTCTATGTACCCCGGCTCAAGGGCCACGGCACCTCCCCCGAGGACCTGGCCCTGCGGAGTTACGAGGACTGGGTCGCCTCGGTGGACCGGGGCTATGCCATCGTCCGGAACCTCTGCGACCGGGTGGTGGTGGGGGGCTTTTCCACGGGCGCGGCTCTGGCTCTGGACCTGGCCGGCCGAGTGGGCGATGTGTCCGCCGTGGTGGCCGTCTGTCCTCCTCGGCGGCTGGAGGACCTGTCCCGGTGGTACGACCATAAATCGGACTTCTGGAGCCGCGTGAAACACCTGGTCCACATTGGCGAGGGGCGGCGGGAGTTTATCGACAACCCGGCGGAAAACCCCGACGTGAGCTACCGCCGGAACCCGGTCGCCGGCATCCGGGAAGTCGAGCTCCTCATGGAGCGGCTGGAGCCCATGCTGCCGGAGATCCGGGTCCCGACCCTCGTACTTCACTCCATCAACGACCCGGTGGCCGACAGCAAGGGCTCCCGGAACCTTTTCGAGCGGCTCGGCTCGCCGGACAAGCGGTACCTGCTTTTTGACTTCAAGCGTCATGGCATTATCTTAGGCAAGGACGCGCACCGGGTTCACCGGGTTATCGCCGAATTTATTGACGACCAGAAAGGAGATCGCTCCAATGGATGACATTTACCGCCGGCTGGCGGAGCACCTTGACCGCCTGCCCGCCGGTTTCCCTCCCACCGAATCGGGCGTCGAGCTGAGAATTCTCAAGCGCCTGTTCACCCCCGAACAAGCGGAGATCGCCGCATCTCTGAGCCCCATGCCGGAGCCGGTGCCGGTCATTGCCGAGCGCCTGGGACGGGACGAGGCCGAAATGGCCGAGGCTCTTGAGGAGATGGCCCGCGCCGGGCTCATCTACCGGATGCGGAAAAACGGCAAAACCCGCTACATGGCGGCCCAGTTCGTCATCGGGATCTGGGAGTACCACGTCAACGACCTCGACCCCGAGCTGATCCGGGACTTCAACGAATACGTCCCCTACCTGATGAAGGAGAGCTGGCAGCGGACCGAGACCAAACAGCTTCGGGTGATTCCCATCTCCAGGAGCATCTCCGCCCAAATGCACATCATGCCCTATGACGTGGCCGAGGAGCTGATCCGCGATCAGTCGAAGATCGTGGTGGCCCCGTGCATCTGCCGGAAGGAACATGCCATGGTGGGCAAGGGGTGCGGCAAACCGCTGGAAACCTGCCTGGTCTTCGGCGGGGGAGCTTATTTCTACGAGGAAAACGGGCTCGGCCGGTCCATCTCCGCGGACGAGGCCCTGGAGATCTTACACGGCGGCATCAAGGAGGGTTTGGTGCTCCAGCCGGGCAACTCCCGGAAGCCCATGAACATCTGTATGTGCTGCGGGGACTGCTGCCAGATCCTCAAGAACCTGAACACCATGGATGCCCCGGCCAAGGTGGTCTGCTCCAATTTCACCGCCCAGGTGGACCCCGAAGCCTGTGTCGCCTGCGGCAATTGCGAGGAGATCTGCCAGATGGACGCCATCGCCGTGGACGATACCGCCGTGGTGGACCCGGACCGGTGCATCGGCTGCGGACTCTGCGTGTCGGTCTGCGATACCGACGCCATGACCCTCCTTGAAAAGCCGTCCGAGGAGCAGGTCGTCCCCCCGGCCAACACAGTGGAAACCTATCTGAAAATGGCCCAGGAACGGGGCCTTATCTAGTTGTTTGTCAAGGAGTGGACACAGAGATGATCCGGGACCTTTTCGTGGCGGCCGTCACGTTCGTGGCGGCCGCCTTGTTCATCACCGTGGTGGCGACCGTTGCGGGAAATGCCCTTTATCCCACCGCCGAATCGATTCTCGAGGCGCGGCTCCAATCGCCGGACAGCCCGGCGTCCGAGCCTGAAACCCAGGAGACGGACCCCGAGGTGATCGCCGAGCGGCAGATCGCCGAATCGGTGATCCTGAAAGGGGACCCGGAGGCGGACTCGCCCCCGGCGCCCGCCCCGGAAACGGCCGACGAAGCGACTCCACCGCCGGAAGTTGACGCGGGTCCCGCCCAGTCGGAGGCGTCGGCCGACGCCGGTTCAGCTCAGGGAGAACGGACCGCGGAAACGGAGACGGCCCCCGAGCCGCCCCGGCCCGCGACGGAAGACGCGGAATCCGAGACCGCCGGGGCTCCGGAGCCGTCCAGGGCGTTGACAAGGGCCGAGCTGGATGAGATTCTGACGCCCGGCGAGATCCGTCCCCTGATCGACGGCCGGATCGCTTACAAGGTCCAACCCGGGGACACCTTTTCCCAGATCTGCAAAAAGGTGATCGGTTCCGGCTCCCCCCCGGTCTGGCGCGCGGCCGCCGAAGATATGAATGTTGACCTCCGGACGCTTTCTCCCGGCCAACTCCTGATCTTCGGCCCCCCTGAAACCTATTTGCCCGAGGGGTTCACCCCGGAGGAGTAAACCATGACGGAAACCGACGGCGTTATCCAGTACAAGCTCGACTTCACCGAAACCGCCGCTCCGGAGCCGGATGCCATTGCCGAGCTCAACTCCTGGCGCCGGATCATGTATTTGCTGGGACTTATCGGCCAGACCCCGGATCGTTACGACGGATACGGCTACGGCAATATCAGCCGACGGGGAACAGTGGCCGACGGCCCGGACTGCGCCTTTGTCATTACCGGCTCCCAGACCGGGCATCTGGCCCATTTGGAGCCGACTCACTTCGCGACCGTCACCCATTGCGACCCGAAGACCAATCAGGTCCGGGCCCGGGGGGTTACGCCCCCCTCATCCGAGGCCCTCGCTCACGGAGCACTCTATAAGGCCGATCCCGCCATCGGCGGGGTGATTCACGCCCATTGCCCGGAGATCTGGCGCTGGGGGCTGGGCGCCGGCCTTCCCCACACCGAACCTGATGCCGCCTGCGGCACCCCCGAAATCGCCCGGCAGATCGGGGCCCTTTGCCGGCGATCCTCGCAGTCCCGAGGTATCTTTATCCTGGCCGGCCACGAAGACGGGGTGGTGGCCTTCGGCGACACCGTCGAAACCGCCGGCCTGATCCTCACCCAGCATCTGGCCCACGCCCTCAGCGTCGGCCCCCCGACCATCCAGTAATCCCCCGGGCGGTAGACGGCTTGGCCTATCGATCCCGGATCGCGGATCGAGCCCTCCAGATGGCCCATGTCACTATCACCATCGTCACCAGCGCCGGGATGGAGATGGCCAGCTCCGCGATCGCGGCATGGCAGAACCCGACGCCAGAGCCCGACAGGCTCACGATCATCATCCGCCGGCCCCGGATATGGGCCATCGCCAGATAGAGGCAGACCACCATGGACCCGCCGATCCAGAGTCCGGAAAACAGGGCCCCCATCCGTCCATAGATCGGCACCGAGATGAGAGCATACCCCGTCCAGCGTTGGGGAAACAGGTCAAAGGCGAGGTGGACCGCAACGGCCAGGCTGATGCCCACGGCGGCCATCAACAGCCCGGCGTGCCCCTTTTTGTGGGCCAGGATGAAAAGTAAAATGGGCAAAAAGGGGCTGTGGGTCAGGAAGGAGCGGTGGTCCAGCAGGGGAAGGGACCGGTCGATGTCCGGCAGATGCAGCCCGACCGCCATCCCGCCGATCAAAAAAAGGACGCTCGACACCGACATCGGG
>CAZWGY010000289.1:0-6188 GCA_964633575.1 uncultured Desulfobacteraceae bacterium | reverse complement strand
AGCCCTTTTACCCCGTAACCCCGTGCAGGGCGACGGCGGCCCGGCTGTTCGAGCGCGCGGAGCAGCGAGAACAGCCGGGACGGCGGAGCAAGGCGAGATGAGCGGTGTGGAAAATGCTTTGAATTCATAGGTCATTTCGTGCTAAAGCGCCTGTTGAGAGGGGAGATCGCCAAGCCCCGCGCGTGGAGATGAATCTCCACGCTATTTCCCAAAAGTCCTTACAGGACTAAGTGTGTCCCGCCAACCTTATGGTGGTGTATTCATGAAATGGTGGCATTTGGGCACGGGCTTCAATTGCCCTGTAAGGACGCCGTGTAATAGTGCGGCGCTAAAGGGGGTAAGTTTGACATCTTTCCACAACACAGTTTTACCGATATAGTGATATAGGCCAACGAAAGGAAAACAACCATGGCGGAACCCATTCCTTACAAGCTGGATAACGGAGAGATTGTTTACATCGAGGTCGAGGATAGGCCCGGAGGCGGCGGTATGCAACGGGCCGGGCGAACCGACGAGGAAGCGAAAAAGGCGGCCGAGCGCCTGTCCGAGTCGTTGAAGCACGTCAAGCCGGCGGCGGAAACGGTGCTCAACGCCTTCAAGGGGATGAACACGCCGGACGAGATCGGGATGGAATTCGGCGTCAAGTTCAGCGGCAAGGTGGGGGTCATGCTGGCCTCAGTGGACAGCGAAGCCACTTTCAAGGTCTCGCTGAAGTGGACCAACAGCCGGAAAGCGCCGGAGGCGTCCCCAAGCCCCGGGGTCGAAACGGCGCAACCGGACGGGCGGCCATCCGGGCAGGGCCAGGCATGACGGTATTCGATCCGTCCCAATCCGTTGTTTTGATTTTAAAGGCGGACGGCACGCCGGAGGGGGCCGGGTTTCTCATATCCAGCCGATATGTGATGACTTGCGCGCATGTCTTCGACGTCGCGGATGATGGAAGGGGGAGCATCGCCGTTCAATTCCCGCTGCTGGACGGCGCGGTGACGGTTCCCTGCCGTTTGAAGCGCCATTATCCGCCTTCCAAAACGCCCTTAGTGGGCGTAATCGACGACGTGGCCGTCCTGGAAATCGATGCCGGTGGCCGGTTGCCGTCAATGGCCAGGCCATCGCGCTGGTCACCGCTTCCGGATGCGGAGATGGCCGGGCGGAGCGTGGAAATGTACGGGTTCCCCGAGGACATGTGCCGGGACCACTGGGTGGGCGGCACGGTGAGCAGACGAGTTACGGGAGGGCGGGTCCAGATCGACCATAAAATCGGGGGCCGCACCGTTGTCCGGGGGTTCAGCGGGACCATGGTGTGGGACCGGGCGGGTGAATCGCTCCTGGGAATGGTGGCCGATGTTTATAAAGATGACAAGGGCAAGGTAACGGCGTCGTACATGATCCCGGCGGAGGTGATCCGGCGGGTGTGGGATGCGGTGACGGGCGTCGGGGTTCCGCCCCTGCTTTGCTACCGCGTGGACCGGCAGGATCAGGTGGCCGGGCTGAGGCGGCGGGTGGAAGCACACGACGGCGGGCCGATTGTATGCGCCATCCACGGGGATGACGGGCAGTGCCATGAGGCGCTTTTAAAATGTATCGAGCATCACTATTGGCGCAAAGATATTCAGAAAGCCCGGCCCACGGCGGCGGGGCCGAAGCGCATCCCCCTTAAATGGCCCCGGGGACGGGACCGTCGGTTTGATGAATTCCAGGCCGAGCTGCTGGGTCAGCTCCGCAACGCGGTCAATGAGCCGGATTCCAGCGATCCCGTCCGGGTTGCCGCCGTGTTCAACCGGAAAACGGCCGACCGGCCGGTTCTGGTCCACACCTGGATTTCATCCGAGGATTGGGATGAGCGGGGAGAAGCGCCGCTGTTGTCCCATTTTGTCCGGTTCTGGGACCACTGGCCCGCCCGCAACCGGAAAAGCCCCCTCGTGGCCTGTCTGTGCGTGATCTACATGAGTGAGCCGGTGGGTGATCGACCGCGACGAACCGTTTTTCAGCGGCTGTTTGCCCGTCGACCGGACATGGCGCGGATCAACCGGCAAATCCGAAAAACGCTGGCCGCTAATCCCCTGGCCCTTCGCGAGCTCATGGGCATCCGGCGGACCGATGCGTGGGCATGGGCGGATGAGCCGGAGATCCGGGATATCTGTCGCGCCAAGGGGATCGACGGCAGGGAAATCGTGGGGAAGATCTTCGAGGCGGCGGCCGGCCGTCTGGTGGACAACCGGTTGCCGTTAAACGATCTGGCAAAGCAACTGGACCGGTCGTTTCCCATCAGGGCGGATTGAGCCGTACCGGCCGGGGTCCTGCCCGGGCCGATACCCATGCGTTCCGCCGGGGCGTCCGGATGGATGGATTGAAACGCGAGAAGGAGTTACCGATGGCTTTTCCCTATTTCACCGGGAAGCGGTCCGAGCGCCGGGCCGACGGGTGGAAGGATATCCCGCCGCCCCGGTATGGCGCCGAGACCCGGCCCGAATACTATGACGCGGACCCGGACCTGGTGGATGCGGTCAACGTGGCCCTGCTCATGGGCAAGCCGCTGCTGCTGACCGGCGAGCCCGGTACCGGCAAGACCCAGCTCGCCCATCGTCTGGCCTGGGAGCTGGGCTTTGATGCGCCGCTGACCTTCGAGACCAAATCCAACAGCGCGGCCCGGGACCTCTTTTACACATACAACGTCCTGAGCCGGTTTTATGACGCTCAGTGCAACAAACCCGGCGAGGATCGGGGATACATCACCTACCATGCGTTGGGGCTGGCCATCCTCTTGGCCAATTCATCGGCGACGGTGGAAGACCTGCTGCCGGACGGCTTTTCGCACACCGGCCTCCGTCGGTCGGTGGTTCTCATCGATGAGATCGACAAGGCCCCCCGGGATTTTCCCAATGACATTTTAAACGAGATCGAGCAGATGTACTTCCGGATTCCGGAGCTGGGGAACCGGAGCGTGTTCGCCGAGCCGGAGATGAGCCCGGTGACCGTGATCACCAGCAACTCCGAAAAGCATCTGCCGGACCCGTTTCTGCGCCGGTGCGTCTATCATCACATCCGCTTTCCCGAGCCGGACCGGATGCGGCGGATCGTGGCCAACCGGCTCCGCCACATCCCGCTCCGTTCGGGCGCGTCGGCGGACCCTGACGAGGCGTTTCTGGCGGATGCCACGGCGCTGTTTTTCGACCTGCGGGATGAGGACGGCCGGATATCCCGAAAACCGGCCACGGCGGAGCTCATCGTCTGGCTCCAGGCCATGCGGGAGCTGTCCGGCTCGCCGAATCCCATTGCCGAGGACCGCGAGTGCGCGGTCCGGACCCTGGGAGCGTTGGTGAAATCCGAGGACCTGGATGCCGCCCGCCAGTTCGTGAGGCAATGGACGCCGGCGGAAAGCTGAAAAATCCCGTTGACATGGGGGCTTTCATCGAGGCCCTTCCGTTGCTGCTGGATACGCTTCGGACCAACGGGCTCGGCATCGGCGTGGGCGAATACGCCGATGCCCACCGGCTGATCCGGCAAATGGCCGCAAGGGGCCAACTGCCCACCGACCCCATGCGCCTCCGGCCCTACCTTGGCCCGTTGCTCTGTGCCTCCCCCGCCGAGCAGGAAACGTTTTCGGCCTGTTTTTCGGATTGGGCCGCCGGCATGGCCCGGCCCGCCGACGGGGGGGAACCGGCGCCGATGGACGCGGACGGGGACGAGGCATCGCTTCAGCAACTGGGAGCCCGGTCCCGGCTCTGGGTGCCCATGTTTTTGGGGCTGCTGCTGTTGGGGTCGGCGGGGCTCTATTGGCTTGGCCCCGGCGTCCCGCCGGACATCGGGATTTCCATGGCCTGGGGACGCGCCGCGCTATGGGGGAGCTTGATCGTCTTCGGGGTCTGCGGCGTCGGTTTGCTGGTCCGGGAGATCTGGCTCCGGATACTGGTCGCCCGGTATTTGAAACGCCGCCCGGCCGACGCGCCTTTTGAGATCCAGCCTTTCCGGGTAGCGGCCCGGATGGGGCTGATCCTGAGGACCCTTGAGCTCCGGCGGACCGCTCAGGCCCTCCGGAAGCACATCCGGGCCCCGGACGCGGATCTGGATGTGGATGCCACGGTCCGCCGGACCGCGGGGGCGGGCGGCTTCTTCATCCCGGTATTCGGCTACCGGTATCAGACGCCGCAATACCTGGCTCTGGTGGATCGGGCCGCCTTCCGCGACCACCAGGCGGACTGGGCGGATACTTTGCTGGACCGGCTGGCGGGCGACGATGTCTTCATCCGCCGGTATCATTTCGACCGGGACCCGAGGAGCTGTGTCCCGGCGTCCGGAACGGGGCGCCCCATGGACCTCACCGAGCTGGCCGCCCGCTATTGGGACCACCGGTTGATTCTCGTATCGGACGGCGCCGGTCTGATCAGCCCGTTTACCGGTCGGGTCGTGGACTGGATCGGTCAGCTCCATCCCTGGGAGCACCGGGCCCTGCTGACCCTGGGCCCGGTGGCCGGTCATCCCCTGGCCGACCAGGATTTCGTTGTCATGCCCGCGGACGAGGCGGGACTCTCCGCCTTGATCGACCGATTCCAGGCGGTGCCCGGTCCCGCCGCCCGGCCCGGACCGCCGACGCCACCGCTGCCGGATATTCTGGAAGGCGATTCCCCGGATCAACGGCCCCCCGATCCCGAGGCCGTCGAGCGGATGGCCCAATCCCTGCACGCCGTTCTGGACGACGCGGGGTGGTACTGGTTATGCGCCTGCGCGGTCTATCCGGACCTTCGATGGGGCTTGACCCTGCACCTGGGCCATTGCCTGACCGATGATGCCGGCATCCCCCTGTTTTCCCGGCAACGCCTGTTCATGCTGGCCCGGTTGCCCTGGTTCCGGTACGGCTACATGCCTGACTGGCTGCGGCGGCGGCTCATCGATGATGATGGATTTCAGGGGGGACCGGACCGGCGGGTCCGGCGGATTCTTTTCGAGCTGATCCGAACGGCCGGAACGGCCGGGACACTCCGGCTGGATTGCGCCCACCCCGTTGAGCGGCTGATCCCCCGGATCATCCGGCGGATGAAACGCCGGGCATCGGACCGGCTGGCGCCATCCGATCCGCTGCGGGACCGGATATTCGTCACCTTCATGGCCAACCCCCTGTCGGTCCGGATTCCCCGCGAGGTCCGAAAGCTGTTGGCAAGAGGGCGGGAACGGGAGACGCATCCCGATGAAACGCCGGTTGTGGCCCGGCGACGACCCCGGAAGCAAATGGTAAACGACCTGGGGATGACCTTTGTGTACATCCCGCCCGGCACCTTCATGATGGGCAGCCCGGCGGACGAGCCGGGGCGGTGGAACGACGAGAAGCGCCACGAGGTCACCCTGACGGCCGGGTTTTACATCCAAACGACACCGGTGACCCAGGGGCAGTGGGAACGGGTGATGGGAAAGAATCCATCCTATTTCACCGGCTGCGGACCGAATGGCCCGGTGGAAAACGTATCCTGGGAGGACGCCAGGGAATTCATCCGGAAGCTCAACGAGCTAGAAGGGACGGATCTTTACCGGCTGCCCACCGAGGCTGAATGGGAATATGCCTGCCGGGCGGGGACGGCCACGGCCATCTATACCGGAACGATAGAGATTCTGGGCGAAAGGGACGCCCCGGCACTGGACCCCATCGCCTGGTACGGCGGTAATTCCGGTGTGGACTACGAGGGCGGGTATGACAGCTCGGACTGGGCCGAAAAGCAGTATGATCACACGCGGGCGGGCACCCATCCGGTGGGGCTCAAACAGCCCAATGCCTGGGGGCTCTACGACATGCTCGGCAACGTGAATGAATGGTGCTCGGACTACTGGTCCGAGGAATATCCCGACGGCCCGGTGGTGAACCCGACGGGCCCCGCTGATGGCGCCAACCGGGTGATTCGCGGCGGCTCCTGGAGCGGCCTCGCCCGGCGCTGCCGCGCGGCCTACCGCAGCTACCGGCCCCCGGGCGACCGCGACGGCTACGTCGGCCTGCGTCTTTCGAGGTCCTTACCCTGAGCCCTTTTACCCCGTAACCCCGTGCAGGGCGACGGCGGCCCGGCTGTTCGAGCGTGCGGAGCAGCGAGAACAGCCGGGACGCCGGAGCCCGAAACCAAAAAGGATGAGATGGTTCCCCTTTGAAGCGAATGCCGATGAGGTCTGGACCTGTGATGAAGGCGGTTTGATGGCCATTTACGGGCCGG
>CAZWGY010000288.1:0-6205 GCA_964633575.1 uncultured Desulfobacteraceae bacterium | reverse complement strand
CAGGGGGCGGCTTTTGTGACGGACCGGGTGGTTGCCGTCAACCCCGACACCCGCCAGGTCCGTCTGACCGGCGGGGACTCGATCCCTTACGACCTCGTCTCCTTCAACATCGGCAGCGGGGTGGTTCCGCCGCCGGGGGAGGGCGGCGGCCGGGTCTTTCCGGTCAAGCCCATCTCCGGGCTCATCAACCTCCAGGAAACGGTCATCCGGAAGCTGGCCGAGGGTCCGCTCCGGGTGACGGTGGTGGGCGGCGGGGCCGCCGGGGTCGAGGTGGCCGGGAATATCCGGGCTCTGGGCGATCGTCGGGGCGGCGACCTCCGGGTTTCCCTGATCACCGGGGGCCGGCTCCTGCCCGGGTTCGCCCCCAAAGCCCGGACCACCGTCATCCGGGCGTTTATTTCACGGGGGATCGCCGTGACCGAAAACCAGCGAGTGGCGGGACTCTCCCCGGAAGGCCTCCAACTGGCCGACGGGAGCCAAGCCCCCGGCGTGGCTGAAACCGCATCAGACCTCCGAGGTTTCCAAATGTTTTGGAAACCTCGGAGGTCTATCGACCTGATTGTCTTGGCCACCGGGATCGCTCCGTCTCCGGTCTTCCGGGACTCCGGCATCCCGACCGGCCCCGATGGCGGGCTCCGGGTCAACGCAAACCTCCAGTCGGTCGCTCACCCGGAGATCTTCGGCGGGGGCGACTGCATCCACTTTGATCCCCGGCCCCTCCGCCGGATCGGGGTCTATGCGGTCCGGCAGAACCCGGTCCTTCGCCACAACCTCATGGCCGCCCTGACCGGCCAGCCCCTCGTGCCCTTCCGGCCCCAGAAATCGTTCATGCTGATTATCAACCTCGGCGACGGCACCGGGGTCCTCTGCCGCGAGGGCCTGGTCATCCGAAGCCGTCTGGCCTTCTGGCTCAAGCACTGGATCGACACCCGGTTTATCCGGTCGGTGAGGGGCCGTTGGTAGTCATTCACCGAGCCATGGCCCGAAGCTCGGCGCTGTCGGGGAAGCACTCCAGCCCTTCGGCGATGATTTCCCGGGCCGCCTGCCAATCCCCCCGCTTTTGCTGGAGCATCCCCAGGCCCACGAAGGCCCGGTGATCGGGCGCGTAGGTCAATGCCCGGCGGTGGAGCCGTTCGGCAATGGCGTCGGTGTCCCCCACCGCCGGGATGCCCGCGTAATCGCCATGGCTGAAGGTCAACGCCAGCCGGGAGAGGAAATCGGCATGATACGGGTAGAGTGTCGGGTCATCTGCCAGCTCCAGGGACTCCACGAACCCGGCCAGACGTTGGTGAAAGCCGGTCCGAAGCCGTCGGCCGAATTCCCGGACCCGCTCATCGGGAAGGGCCGGGTCGAGCTGGCAGTAGAGCAGATCCTCGATCCGCTCGCGCCAGATCTCGTCGGACAGCCCGGTCCCCTTCCGGATGCCTTCGTAGAGGGCGGTTCCGGGAAATAGCGAGAGGAGATAGAAGATGGCCGCCAGCGGCCGGATTTCGGAGATCAGGGCGAGGGTCTCGTCGATGCTCTCGTCGGTCTCGCCGGGACAGCCGTAGATGAAGTAGGCCCGGGCCAGGATGCCGTATTGCTGGGTCAAAGCAAAGGCCCGCTTGATATCAGCGTCGCGGATCCTTTTGTTCAGGAGCTTCCGAATCCGGGGCGACCCGCTTTCCACCCCGAAGCTGATCTGGACACACCCGGCCCGGCGCATCCACCCGAGCATCTCCGGGTCCACCCGGTCCACCCGGGAGATGGCGGCCCAGGTGACCCGGAGCCCCCGGTCGATGATCTCCCGGCAGACCGCCATGGTCCGGTCCGGCCGGAGGGTAAACACATCGTCGGAGACATGGAAAAAGGAGACTCCCCGCTCGGCCAGCAGGGCCATCTGATCGACGAAATAGCCGGGCGAATGGGACCGGACCCGGCGGCCCCAGAGGGCCGGGGAGCCGCAGAAAGCGCAGGCCTCGGGACAGCCCCGGGTGAGGACGACGTGGGAGTAGGTGAAATACCGGGCCGGGTTGGGCAGGGCGTCCAGGTCATCGATCTTATGCCCCGGCATCGTCTTTTTGATCGTCCCGCCGTCCCGCCAGGCGATCCCGGGGACCGATGCGGGAGGGCCGGCCGTTCCCCCGGCCAGATGGTTTACCAGGGCAAGGAAGGACCGTTCCCCTTCGCCGAAGACGATGTAGTCGATCTCGGGAAAGTTTTTCAGGAAGTGGTCGGACAGGAGCGTGGCGCTCGGGCCGCCAAAGGCCACCGCCACCTCCGGGTTGACCGATTTGGCGATCCGGGCGACATCGATCCCGCCCCATCGGTTGGCGTTCAGGATCGACAGGCCGATGACCATGGGCCGCTTGTCGATCATCAACCGGCGGACCGCCGCCGGGTCCCCGTCCCAGTCGTGAAGGCTGATGATCTCGACGGCGTGGCCGGCTTCCGCCAGGGTCGCCCCGACGTAGTAGAGCCCGATGGGCGGGACGCTCACGTCTTCGGTGTGAATTCGGCGCTCCAGGCAGGGCGGGTAGATGAGGAGGACTTTCATGATCCGCCGCCCCCGTTTCCGTCCGGCTCCAGCCCGGCAATCACCTCCCGGGCCGCCAGGACCGACTGCTCCTTGTCCTTGGCCTCCAGCATGACATCGATCTCCAGATCCCGAATTTCCGTGTAAAAGGCGGCGAAGGCGGCCCGGTCCAGGGAATGGGCGTGGGCTCCCACCGCCCGGCCGGGCCGCTGGTCGGAATAGTGGACCTTGGGCCGTCCGTCCGCCGGGCTCCAGGTGGCCGCCGCCGTCTCGACCAGCTCCCGGACCGATCGGTCCGTTAGGGACGGATAACAGCCGTGGTGGAACCGGTCGAAGACCACCGGGAGCCCGGTTTCCCCGGAGATGGCAAAGAGGTCTTCGGCGTTGAAGGACCGCTCGTCGTTTTCAATGATCAGCCGGTCCCGGATGGCCCGGTCGAGCCGGTTGGCGGTGTGGACAAACCGCCGGATCGCCGAGGCCTTGTCGCCGTAAACCCCGCCGATGTGGATGATGATTTTGTGGGTCCGGTCCACCCCGAGGGCGTCGAGAAGCCGGGCGTGGTAGTCGAGGTCGGCCACCGCGTTGTCCACCACCGACTCCCGGACCGCGTTTAAGACCGTGTACTGGCCGGGGTGCATCGAGACCCGGACTCCGCCATCCCGAATCTGGCCGGCCACGGCCGACAGCTCCGGGGCCAGGGCATCGGGCCAGGTTCCGCCGTTGACCGGGTGGGACCCGAACGGGATGGTGTCCGAGGAGATCCGGAAGAGCGTCACCCCGTGAGCCGCGTTCCACCGGAGAATTTCGGACAGGGCCAGGAGATTGGCACGGCCCAGCTCGATGATCCGCGCCTCGGTGGCGTTTTTCAGCCGGCAGGTCCGGTTGGGTGACGGGAGCTCCGTGTTGATGCAGGCGTAGCCGACGCGGATCATGGGGGTGACGGTATTCGGCGTTTCATGGTCGCCTCAGAAATAGAGGTTGAGGATGATTCCCAGCATGATCACCAGGAGCAGGGGCTGAGTCAGGCGCACGGACCACTCCAGCCGCCGTTGCAATCGCGGCTTGCCGTGATAGTAAGCGCCGCGGACGGCGATGGTCACCATAATTCCCATCAGGAGCCAGAGGTAGAGAAAAAAATAGATGTAATCCATGGCCACCAGGTAGCCGATGTTGGGAAGCTGGTTGGCGGTCATCAGGCTAAGCGAAACCGAGGTCAACAGGAGAATCACGCCCAGGTTGAGCCGGGCGGCGAACAGGGCGCCTTCGGGCAGGATGAAGGTCATGGCGTAGCCCAGCAGGAGGATGAAAATCAGGGGGACCATGTTTTTCACCGCGTAGCTCTTGGCGTTCCGCTCGATCAGGCTCACCACGTTGAACCCCGAGTAGGTGATGCCCGTGTCGAGCCCGGCGTCGAACATCCGGGGATTGCCTAGGGTGGAGTCGGTTGAGCGGATGTCGGAATAAACCAGGATGTCCCGGAGACGCCATTTATCTTCGCCCTTGAAGCCTTTGTGGCGGCGGAGCCGGTCGGCCAGATGGGTCCCCTGATGCCGGCGCATCCCAATATCATCGGCGACGAAAATCAGCTCATTCCGGCTCAGATGTTTGTGGCGGAACCGGATTTCCAGAGCCTGGACGTCAAAGGGGTAGTGGTGAAACTTGAATGGCTGGTGGATCGTGGCCTTGACCCGGAAGGCCCGGTAGAACATGTCGTCCACCACCGACTGTAAGATCGTCTCGCTGTCTGCCTCCAGGGTCACCGGGGTGTTGGACAGCTCGATCTTGTCGTAGTCCAGCTCGAGCGTATGGCGGAACCAGAGGTAGAAGTCGGCGGTGAAGCGCTCCTCCTTCTGGTCGATGTTGCTGATCTCGTTGATGTCCACTCCCGTGTAGATCACCCGGGTCTTGTAGAAGAGGTTGTCGTCGAAGGCGACCAGGTCTCCCTGGGCGATCTGAGTCTCGGGGTTCAGGACCGATTCGGGGGTCAGGACCGGGGTCAGTTGGACCGGGGCCGAGACAAAGGCGTTCCCCACATAGACCCCGAAGGGCGAAGGGTTGATGGCGTTGCCCTGGTCGTCGAAGTAGATCCCGCCGGTGACCCCCCGGTAGGCGGACTGCTTGGCATCGAAGCTGGACAACGCCCGCCGTATCCGTTCCCGCCGGTCGGTCAGCGTCCCCCCCGGGCCGGCCCGGCGGATGGCCGCCAGGACGATCCCGGCGGCGTCGTAGTAGGCCGCCGCCAGGGCATCGGGAGCCCGGCCGTACTCCCGCTGAAAGGCCCGGCTGAACTGCTGGGCCCGATGATTAGCGATGTCCCGGATAAAATAGGTGGTGACGTAAACGCCGTCGGTGTAGGTTCCGGGCGGGGCGTCGGCGCCGGCCAGCTTCCGGATTTCCTGGGGAAAGCTACCCAGCCCCAGGGCGTCTCCGCCCAGGATCGGGAGGTCCACTCCGGCCTTGTGGAGCTTGAGCACCAATTGAGCGGCTTCCCCGTCCAAAAGACCCACGTAAAGGGCTCCGGGCCGGTCCGCCGCCGAAAGCGTCCGGGTGATGTCCGTCAGCCGGGCGGAAACGTCGTCGTTTAACGAGTCGATCCCCCAGACATGGCCCACCTTTATGTCCAGCTCGGCGGCGGCGCTGGAAAAAGCCCGCTTCAGGGTCCGGCCGTAGGCGTCTTTTTCATAAACAATGTGGACTTCTTCCTGTTCGAGGATATCCGCCATGTAAAGGGCCGAAAGCTTCCCCTGGAGGTTGTTGCCGGAGATGACGCGGAAATACCAGGGGTTCCGACAGGTCACGTCGGGAGCGGTGGCGCTCCCGGTGACGGCGGGAATACCGTTGGCCTCGTAAACCTCGCCGCCCTCAAGGGAGAGGGAGCTGTAATAGTGGCCGATCACCGCGTGAGCCCGTTCGGACCCGGCGATCCGTTGGGCTTCCTGGCGAGCCAGGGCCGCGTCGTGACGGTTGTCATAAGCCTTGACCCGCACCTGGCGGCCATGGATGCCCCCCAAGCGGTTCACCCGAGCCACCTGGAGACGCACGCCGTCGATCATCGCCTGACCGCTGGGGGCGTCCTTCCCGGTCATGGGGCCGATAACGGCGATCTCGATGGGCGGTTTGTCGGCCTTTGAAGCCGAGATGTGGATACCGATGGTTATCAGAATCGTTGCGGCGAGCAAAACCACGCCGATCCGCGGCCGGGACCTGCTCATTCACGGTCCTTGGGTTGGGGTTGGCAATAGGGGGCCGCCGCCCCCGCGATCATGCGTTACACAAACCGGCGATCAGTGTTGACAAGGAGAAGGTAAATGTCAAGTGCTGAGTGATGAGCTATGAGGACTGAGTGCTGAGTGATGAGTGATGCTATAGACCTCCGAGGTTTCCAAAAAAGTTGGAAACCTCGGAGGTCTGATGAGGGCTGAGTGCTGAGTGTAGCGTTGTGCTGGGCTGGTATGTTTCGCCCCTTCGGGGCTTTTTCGGCCCGGCATACCATCCAAATGCAGGGGCGGGCCACCGTGTAGCCTGAGCTTCCAACCCCGGCGGCGGCTTTGAGAAGCTCGGTCTTTTCCCGACTGGCCCCCGTTCCGACTGATCAGCCGAGCCGCCGCTTACGGAGCCGTTGAGCGGTGGTGTGTAAGGGGCGAGCCAGAGGCTTCTACCTGTTCCTATATGCATCCTATCATTCGATAG
>CAZWGY010000287.1:0-6216 GCA_964633575.1 uncultured Desulfobacteraceae bacterium | reverse complement strand
TAATTATATGAATGCGAACCATCAACGAAAATCAATGAACAAGAGTTGTAATAGGGAGTAAAATCAAATGTCGCCGAATCCCCGAATAATTGACAAATTTTATCCGTAATTTCTGGATTTAAACTCTTGTATTTATCAATTCTTGCTCCAGATTTCGCTTTTTCGACCATGTGCTTTTCGCCATTCTCTATCGAATATTGGGTATCCATTCCTGGCTTAAGATCCAATGTGTATATTTTACAATTATCCGGTGACGAAAAAGCAAGATTTAAAGTGGTTCGTCCATCGTAAGTGCCGATTTCAAACAAATTGGTTCCATTTTCACAGTCGGACGCTATAAGATTGATGACCCCCAGCTCACTAATCCGGATATTTCCATTCGTCTGATCATGCTCCCAAATTTTCGCAACTCTTTTATTAGCGCATTGCTTCCATGAAATGGATGGAAGGCTGACTTGCTGCAATAGCTTTCCTTTCTTTCGCCGTATTTTCATCGAAAACCTACGCCATTTTCTGGATAACCTTGACAGAGGCAGATAAATCCGTACCCCATAAAACCCATGGATAAACGCTTTCATTTTCTTCAATTTCCGTATAGTGGTAAGGCTATAGGGTAGCGCAGCCCCCATATTGGTTGCCGTAAGTTTATGAAAGTTATGGAGTGCCCATCCATAAACGGGCAATCAGACATAAGCCCGCGGTAAAACTTTTCGCGCGCCTCCATATCGGCCAATTTTTACGATTTCTGGACGGATACTCTGAAGGTACCTTAATTGGAGCCGAATCGGCAAACCTTAAGAATCCTACATGATCCAACAAGAGTCAATGAAAAATTTCGTATTTTTTTCCGAAAAAGCGCCGTCCCCGGATCAACCGACGGGTTGGGAGCGGGAATATCCGCTGGCGGTCGATCCGGGGATCAGAAATCCAGGTCAGGGTTTCATCTCGTAGGCGTCCGCGGCCGGGAGGACGTGATCGGCCAGGATCGTCCGGCGCCAGCCGGCGTCGTCGGCGGGTCGCTGGATGATCCGGAGGCAACGGCTCGTCTGATCCGATGTGGTTCGGGACAGTTGGTGGAGCTTGAGGGCGGCCCCGGCGGTGTCCCGGACAATCGTCGAAAAGATCCCGTCCACCAGCGAGTCGGGGTCGCCGTGGATGGAGGCGGCTTCGAGGATGAGCTGGCCGTAAACGATCTCGGTGAAGATCTCCCCGAGGTGAAGCAGAAAGTCGAGATCCTTTTCCTGGCCCCCGGCGGGCGGCGCCTGGGTCAACAGGTCGATAAACGCCGCGATCTGCTCCCGGAAAATGGCGACATTGGGGAGCTGGCTTCCGGCGAAGATCGGGCGGAAGTCATGGAACCGGATGGCCCCGAGGCCCCGAGTCGGTCCCTGGGCGAAAAGAAAGGCGTCGTCGGCCGGGTCCCGTCGAACCGGGATTTCGGGATAAGAGGCCGGGTTGAAGAGAAAATTCTTCATGAACTTGACCACCAGGGCCATGTTGACGTGGACCGTGCCTTCCAGCTTGGGCAGAGCCCGGATATCCCGGGCCGCCGATTCGAAGTAGGTGTCCTTTTCAAATCCCTTGGCGGCGATGACGTCCCAGAGCGCGTTGATGACCGTCTCCCCTTCGGTGGTCACCTTCATTTTGACCAGGGGGTTATAGAGGAGATAGCGACGGTCTTCGGCGGAGGCGGTTCGCATATAGTCATTGGCCCGCTCCGTGAACCGTTTCATGGCGCACAGCCGGACACAGGCGTCCGTCAGGAGGGCCTGGATGTGGGGGAAGTCGGTGACGCACCGGCCGTAGAGATGCCGGTTGGCGGCATGGCGGACCGCCTCGTAGAAAGCGTGGGTGCAGATCCCGATGCTCCCCCAGCCGAGGTTGTACTTGCCCACGTTGACGGTGTTGAGCGCCGCGTCCCAGGCGGCCTGGCCCCGGGAGAGGATGTCGGCTTCGGTGATCGGGTAGCCGGACAGGCCGAATTCCGCCACGTAGCTCTGGGACCGGACCACGTTTTTGACCAGGTTGAAGTGGGGGCTGTCCGGGGAGACCGCGAAAAAGACGTAGTCGTCGGTCTCCGAGTCCCGGCCGAAGGTCGAGATGATCGCCGCCTCGTTGGCGTTGCCGATATAGTATTTCCCGCCGTCGGCCACATAGGCGCCGTCGCCCAGGGGGGTGAGCATCATCTCCGTGGCATAGAGGTCGGCGCCGTGGGCCTTTTCGGACAGGCCGAAGGCGAAGATCCCGCCGTCATTGAGGGCTCGGGCCGCCCGCTGCCGGAGAGCCTCATTGTCGCTCATCCAGATGGGCCCCAGGCCCAGAATGGAGACCTGCCAGGTGTACCAGTAGGGCAGGCCGTAGAACCCGAGAACCTCGTTCATCAGGCATATCCGGTGAGTGTCCCAGCGGTCGGCCGGGTTCGTGCCGAGCGCCGCCGGGGTCAGAAAAGTGGCAAAAGCCCGGTGGTCCTTGACGAATTGCAGGAAGTCGGCGTACCATACCGCCTCGTGATCGTCGTGCTTGAGCCGTTCTTTTCCCCGGTTTTCGAAAAAGTCGATGGTGGCGGTCAGAATTTCCCTTGATTCGCCGTCAAGATCCGCATATTGGGGGAACGTCGGGTTGAGCAGCATGTAGATGGTCCTCCGTCGTAGTTGAGGAAATGGCCGGGGTGATCCCGGTATAACTCCGCCTGATACAATGCGTCAGGCCGGGGGGATCATATACAGGATTTCGGCCCCCGGCAAGGGGGGAGACGCATGGAACCCGAATTGAGGAGACAGCATAATGAATCTCAGAAGCTTTACGATCCATGACATGTTCAGCCGGAACGCCCGGCTGTTTGCCGACGCGACGGCGGTGGTGACGGCCGACGGCGCGCGAATTTCTCACCAGGAGCTGGCCCGGCAAGTCGATGCCCTGGCGGTGGGACTGGCGAGCCGGGGGGTGGTCAAGGGCGACCGGGTGGCCATCCTCGCCCTCAACCACGAAGGCTTTTTCCCGTTGATCGGCGCGGCGGCGGCCCTGGGGGCGGTGCTGGTCCCGGTGAACTGGCGCCTGTCGGCCGACGAGATCCGGACGATCCTGGCCGACAGCGAACCCAAGCTCATTGTGGCGGATTCGGCTCACCTCGAGGCGGCCGGGAATCTGGCCCCGTCAGCGACCGGCCGGATCGCTTTTACCTCGGATGGCGGCGGGATCGAGGGGTTGACGGATCTCTACGCCGACGGCCCGGCCCCCCTGGCCCAGGTGGAAGGCGACGACCCGTTTTGCATCATCTACACCGCCGCCGTGGAGGGGGTGCCCCGAGGGGCGGTCCTGAGCCACGCCAACTTTATCTCCGCCAACGTCCAGGTGGTGGCCCACCTGGGACTCTCCCCCTCGGACGGCTACCTCAACATGCTGCCGCTCTTTCACATCACCGGGCTCAACCTGGCCCTGGCCACCCTCCACGTCGGCGGGAAGAACGTGGTGGCCGAAAAATTCGACGAGACGGCGGCCCTCGAGATCATCGAGTCCGAAAAGATCAGCCTCATGGGGTCGTTTCCCCCGATGCTCTCCCGGCTGGTATCGGCCATGGAGACATCGAAGCGGGATCTTTCGACCCTCCGGGTGGTCATGGGCCTGGACGGGCCGGAGCCCATCGCGGCCCTCGAGTCCCGGACCGACGCCCGGTTCTGGATTCTCTACGGCCAGACCGAAACCGGCGGCTTCGTGACCCTCGGCCCGGCATCCGACCGGCCGGGTACCGCCGGCGCTCAGGGGCTGTTGTCCAAGATGCGCCTGGTGGACGATTCGGACGCCGACGTCCCTGACGGCGAAGCAGGGGAGATCGTGGTCCAGGGGCCGCTGGTCTTTTCCGGGTACTGGGGACAGGACGAGCTCAACCGCCGGACCTTCAGAAACGGCTGGCACCACACCGGCGACCTGGGCAAGCTCGATTCGGCCGGCCACCTGATATTTGCCGGCCGGAAGCCGGAAAAGGAGCTGATCAAGCCCGGCGGGGAAAACGTCTATCCGGCGGAGGTCGAGGCGGTGATTCTCCAGTGTCCCGACGTGGCCGAAGTTTCCGTTATCGGCGTCCCGGACCCCCGGTTCGGGGAGGGGATCAAGGCGGTCTGCGTGCTCAAGCCGGGGGCGAGCCTCCCGCCTGAGGACCTGATGGAGTTCGTGGCCTCACGGATCGCCCGGTACAAAAAACCCCGGTACGTGGAATTCGTCGAAGCCCTGCCCAAGACGGCCGACGGCGCGGTGGACCGGGCGGCGGTCAAGGCCCGGCATGGACAATAAAGCCCCGCTGAGCGGCAAAAGCCTCGTGGGGCTGTTTCAAGCCGGGACCGCGGTTTCCGTCCCGGCTGTGTGGAGGGCGATGTGAGCACGAAGGAAACGGTTTCGGTGACGTTTCACGGGGCGGTGCGGGAGGTAACCGGATCCATGCATCAGGTGACCACCCCCACCGATATGGTTTTACTCGATTGCGGGATGTTCCAGGGACGGCGGAAGGTGGCGGCGGAAAAGAACCGGTCCCTGCCGGTGGCCGGCGAGCGGGTCTCCAACGTGGTCCTGTCCCACGCCCACATCGACCACTCCGGGCGGATTCCGCTGCTGGCCCGGAACGGATTTGCCGGGCGGGTGATCTGTACCCGGGCCACGGCCGACGCCGCCGAGTACCTCCTTCTCGACAGCGCCCACATCCAGGAATCGGACGCCGCCTACCTCAACTACAAAACAGCCCGGTCCGCCCTGGCCGAGATCAAGCGCGGCAAGTCGGGCCGCCGGGTGTCCAAAGAGGAGATGGCCGAGATCAAGCGGCTGCTCAAGACCGACCGCCACCGCCTGAACCCGACGGCCATCACCGATGCCCTGGCCCGCCATGGCATCGATGCGGTCGAGCCGCTCTACACGACCCCGGACGCGGAGCGGGCCCTGGCCGCTTTTGACGGCTACCCCTACCGCCACGCCGTGGCCGTCGGCCAGGACCTCCTCTGCACCTTCTACGAAGCCGGCCACATCCTCGGCTCGGCCGTCTCGGCCCTCCGATACACGGGAGCCGGCCGGCCCCAAACCATCCTCTACACCGGCGACATCGGCCGCTTCGACAAGCCGATCATCCGGGACCCGGCCCTCGACTTCATGGACGACGACCGGAACGTCGATCTGATGATCATGGAAAGCACCTACGGCGACCGGCGCCATGAGCCGGTCGCCGACACCCGGAAGGTGGTCCGGGACGTGCTGCTGAGGACTCATGAGCGGGGCGGGACCGTGCTTATCCCGGCCTTCGCCTTTGGCCGGACCCAGGAGCTCCTTTACGTCCTCCACGGCCTCTACGACGACGGGGAGGTCCCCCGGATGCCCATCTACGTGGACTCCCCCCTGGCCACCCGGCTGACCCGGGTTTTCGGCGAGCACCCCGAGGTTTACGACCGGGAAACCCACGAGACTTTTCTCCAGCAAGGGAAAAACCCGTTTGCCTTTTCCCAGGTCAATTTCACCGTATCGGTCGAGGAGTCGATGGCCCTGATGAAAGACGACTCCCCGCAGATCGTCATCGCCTCGTCGGGAATGTGCGAGGCCGGCCGGATTCTCCACCACCTCCGCTACAAGGTCCACAATCCCGGGAACACGATCCTCATCGTCGGGTACATGGCCAAAAACACCCTCGGGCGACGCCTGGCCGAGGAAGGCGAGGCTTATACCCAGGCCGGGCGGACCGGCGATCCCCCCATCCTCCGGATTCTCAACAAGTCATACCCCTTAAAGGCCGAGGTGATCAACCTGGGCGGTTTTTCCGCTCACGCCGATGCCGACGAGATGATCCGGTTCCTCAAGCGGGCCAACTTCCGGGTCCGGCGGATCGCGGTGGTTCACGGCGAGGAGGACAGCTCCCTGGCGTTCGCGGACCGGCTGCGCCGGGAAGGATACACCGCCTTTGTCCCGACGCCGGGACAAACCATCGATGTGGATGAGGGCCCCGGGTGATAGACCCTCGGCAAGATTGCGTTAAGGACGGCCGCGGGGGGCCTGCCGTGGTTGTCCAACCTATCTCCCCCCGGCCGCCGGGGCGGTGTATGAATCGAGACCTCCGAGGTTTCCAAATTTTTTTGGAAACCTCGGAGGTCTTTTGCCGTGCCGGCCCGCGTCGATTGTAGGGGCGGACCTGTGTGTCCGCCCGCTATGGGCAAAGATGATGCCGGGTTATGGGAGAAATAACGCAAA
>CAZWGY010000286.1:0-6217 GCA_964633575.1 uncultured Desulfobacteraceae bacterium | reverse complement strand
AGGAAGGTTTCACCGCAGCCGTCGCAGGTGATCCGGAGCGGGCTCGGAACGCCGCAGTAGGCACAGTAATTGGAAGCCCGGCCGGGGGCTCCGCAAGCCGGGCAGCAGATATACCCGCCATGGCTTAGCGCATCGCTCTGGCGGCGGTCCTGAGCGGTCCGCAGGGCGGAGACGGCGGCCTTCAGACGGGACAGGCCTTCCCGGAGCTGGGCGGCCATCGCGTCGGCCTCGTCCTGAACGGCGATGCCGTCCGATTCGAGGCGCTCGTCCGCGCAGGTCTCCAGGGATGTCAGCGCGCCTCGAAGCCGGCCTTCGCCTGATGCCATCCAGGCCGCCAGCGGCTCCAGAGCATACTCCACGGCGTCGGCAAGAGAGGCATCCTCCGGGTGGAGCGCCCCGTCGAGTCGGAGTTTGGTTGCCCGGACCTGGCGTCTCGCGGTCCGGCGGAGGGTCTCGGCGGATTCGACGGCGGTCCGGGCCTTCTGGATAAGAGACTTGCGCCAGGCCGCCCGCCGGTTTCGCTCCCGTTCAGCCGCTTCCCGTTCGGCCGCGGCCCGACGGGCCGCTTCCGCCTGTCTTGTCCGGGCCTCCCGGTGAGCCCGCCGGTTATCGACCCAATGCCGGTAAGTGAGCGTGAAAAAGGCGGCCGCGCCGACGATCAGAACCACGAACAGGGCTGGACGACAGGTGCCGCCGTAAACCCCGACAATCACGATGAGGAGGGTGACGACGGCCAGGGGCAGGACGTTGGTTACGGCGAACCGGAGATCCCAGGATCGGGCCACGTGGACGGTCAGCAGGGGGAGCGACAGGCCCCCGGCCAGGGCCAGGGCGGGGACGGCCGCCATCCCCTGTCCCAGATGGAAGGCGGTGAAGATCAAAAAGAAAAGGGCGTAGTTGGCGGCAAGGAGAAGGAAATGGCCCCAGCGGAAGGATTCCAGGCGCCCCGGGTCCCGGAGGTCGTTTAAATAGATGAATCCCAGGCCAAACAGGAAGACCGCCAGTCCGGCCAGCCGAAGAAACCGGATCACCCGTCCCACCGGGCTGGTGGCGGCGGGAAGGACCACGGCGATCGGGCGATCGGTGACAAGCTGGTCCAGGCCCCAGGTCAGGCGGCCCGGAGCCGAGGCCGTGGGCTGGAGGGCATCGGCGGGAACGGCGTCGGCGGTCAGGCCCGGCATTCGGACCGTCAGGTCGAGATGTCCGGCTCGACCGGCCCCCGGTCCCCGGTAAACGTAGCGGCCGTTTCCGTGGACGTTGTAGCGGACCCGGAAGGCCAGGGGCGCCGTCGGGTCCATCGTTCCGGTCCACCGGATGCCGTCGAGATCGACGTCCAGGCCGTCGGCCGGCCGCACATCGCCTTCGGGTCCCCGGATTTCCACCGCCACGGAGTCGGCCCGGACGGTCCCCGGCGGAAAGGGAAAGCGGATCTCCGCCGGTCCGGGGTCGTCGTTCGGCGATCGGCTCTTGAAGACGTATTCCCCGGAGACGGCGGCCGTGTAACGGGAATAGACGTTCACGCCCCGGATAAAGTGGGTCGCGGCGAGGTCCACGTCTATCACGGCGGAGACGGTTTCGGGGGGTATCGTAACGGGAGCTTCCTCGGGCATTGCCGGGTCAGGTCTCACCGGTGCCGACGCCATCTCAGCCCCCTCATCCGGCCCGCGGCTTAAGAGGGAGAGGAACGCCGGGACCACCACGGCCGCCAGGAGCCCGATGATGACCACCACCACCATCAGCTCGACAAGGGTGAAGCCACGCTGAAAACGTGACCGTGATTTATTGGTCGCCATCTCTCGGGTCCACCACCTGCCCCATGAAGAGGATCGATCCCGTCTCGTTATCCCGGATGAGAAACAGAAACGGACGGTCCGCCCGGAAGGTTACCGGGGTTTGAGGGAGCCCGCGGGCCAGCATCACGACGCCGGTGGCCGCGGCCGCCTCGGTTCCCGCTTCGTTGACTTCCACAAAAGCCTTGTGCAACGCGGCCCCGATATAGAGCCAGTCCGGCCGGCCGTCCATCCCGGCGAAGTTGGCCCGTTCGTCGCTGAAGGCGTCGGCCATCCCCATGGATTTGAGGGCTTCGTCCAGGCGGAACCGGCTGGTGATCTTGAACCGGGGGAGAAAGACCCGGACCTCGGTCTCGGTCAATCCCGTCGTGAGCCGGTCGATCATCGACGGCGTGAGCTTCCGGGCCAGGTCGGCCAAATCCCGGCCCGGGGCGTCCTTGGGCAGGAGAATCACCATGGACACGGCGTCGCCGGCATAAGGCAACTCCAGAACCTCGGCTGAGTCATCTCCGCCGTGCCGGAATTCTCCGGTCTGAAACATGGTGGGGACCTGGACGGTCTCGCCGCCCGGGAGGTGAAAGGGCAGCGGCGAGGTCCGCTCCTCTGAAAACGGGCTGGCCCACAATCCCTTGAAGTAGATGGCATTGACCAGGACCAGCCGGGTCAGAGGGGTCAGGACCCCCGGCGGGATCAAGTCCTCGATCTTCCCGGCGGTCCGGTCCACCACCCAGCCGTTGATCCGTTCCCGAGCCGCTTCCGGGTCGGTTGCGTAGTTCAGGGGGGTGATCGCGGCGTCGTAGGATTCCCGGACGGTGGACAGGTATTCTTCCCGGAAGGAATATTTGGCCTGGGGCCAGAGAGAGTTGGCGACCGTCAGGGTGATCTCCTCGCCGTTGTCGATGCCCGCCACCCGGTCGGTGAGCCTGGCCATGGCCCCGTGGAGGGCATCCCCTTCGAGGGAAAAGCGGAGGACCTCGGCCATCTGCTCGGCCGTCAGGCCCCGGGCCCCGGCGTAGGTCATGGCAAAGGCCGTGGAGATGCTGTAGGGGGACAGGATCAGGTTTCCGCCGTCACCCGCCAGCTTTCGATAAATGTCGGCCGCAAAGGCCGTGTTATCCCGTGCCAACGTCTTCATTTGAGCCTCCGCCCGAGCGGTGCCGGCCGCCAGGCCAACCAGAATCAGCGCCACGGCCATCCAGCGACAAGCTGTGTTGATCATATCATGCCTTCCCATCTTTTGAGTGATGAGGACTGAGTGATGAGTGATGAGTCCTCAACCCTCATCAGACCTCCGAGGTTTCCAAATTTTTTGGAAACCTCGGAGGTCTCAATCACTCAGTCCCCAAACCTCAGTCCTGAAGTTTGGGATTGTCCCAGTGGCGGGTCCGGTCCCGCCGGGTTTTCTTGTCGAGATTTCTCCGAAGGGCCGAGGTCAGATCGACCCCGGTCTGATTGGCAATGCAGACCAGGACGAAAAAGACGTCGGCCAGCTCATCGCCCAGGTCGGGGGCCGGGTCCGCCGACTTGAAGCTCTGGTCGCCGTAAACCCGGGTCATGATCCGAGCCACCTCGCCCACCTCTTCGGCGAGGATGCCCAGGTTGGTCAGCTCCGAGAAATACCGGACGCCCACGGCGCGGACCCATTCGTCCACCGCCTCTTGATATCCCTGGATGGTCAAATCCGTCAAACCGGCTCCTTTCGGCTCGGATGGGACATTGCCCCGTTCTTTAATGCTATATCACGGGTTGGCGATTGAGTCCATCAATCTCATAATTTACGCTAAATCAAAATGTTGTAAACCGTTTAACAAATTGGCCTTGCATTTTTGGCCAACTTTTGAGGAAATAGAGGAGTCGGATCTTTGTCAGCTTTCCGCCAGTTCACCCACTCTTACCGAAAAGGACGGATTTGCCATGAATACCCGATATCTTTCTGGGATCATCGCCATTTTTCTGATGGGCTGCCTGATGGGCCTGCCGGGTTCGGCCGGGGCGGCCTGGGAGACGGTCTCCCCGTCGCCGACCACCGACAACCTTTACGACATCAGCGGCCACGCGTCGGATGACATTTACGCCGTGGGGTCCATTGGAGCGATTGTTCATTACGACGGCGCTCAATGGACATCGATGAACAGCGGGGTTTCCGTTATCCTCTACGGGGTTTGGGCCAATCCCAACACGGCGGGAGATGTCTGGGCCGTGGGGGAATTCGGCACGGTGCTCCGCTACGATGGAACGAGCTGGTCCCCGGTATCCGCGCCGGTGACGTCGGAGATTCTCTGGGACGTCTGGGGGGACGGCTCAGGCAATGTCTTCATCGTCGGGGAGATCGGCACGATCCTGAAGTACGACGGAACGGATTGGACGTCGTTTGTCAGCCCGGAAAACCCGGCTTATGGATTTGACACCCTGCGCGGGGTCTGGGGAGCTTCGGCCACGGATGTCTTTGTTGTCGGGGATAGCGATTCCACGGCCGCCGCCCTTCACTTTGACGGCTCCGTGTGGACGTATATGTCCGTGACCGGTTCTATCCTTTACGATGTCTGGGGGTTTGGATCGGACGAGGTCTATGCCGTGGATGAAGCCGGGGCCGTCTTTCGCTATGACGGGGTCCAGTGGACCCTTGCTTACGAAGGGCCTCAATGGCTCTGGGGGGTTTCGGGATTCACCACCAACGCAGTGGGGCAGCTCCATGCCGTCGGGGATATGGGAACGATCGTTCATTATGACGACGGCGCCGGCTGGAACGAAATGACCAGCGGAACCAGCGAGTTTCTCAAATCCTCGTGGGGTTCATCAGAAAACGACCTCTATGCAGTCGGGTACGCCGGGACCATTTTGAAGTTTACCCCGCCCCATGTAACGAGCATCACCCGAGCCCAGGCCAGCCCGACCAACCTCTCCAGCGTCGATTTCACGGTGGCCTTCAGCGAGCCGGTCACCGGAGTGGATGCCGGAGACTTCGTCCCTGACACATCAGGAATTACCGGCGCCAGCGTCACCGGAGTCACCGGGGGAGCAACCGGTGACATCTACACGGTCACCGTGAGCAATTACAGCGGCGAGGGTACTCTGAAACTGAAACTCACGGACGACGACTCCATCCTCTCTTCTGACGGGAGCCGGCTGGGCGGGCTGGGGACCGGCAACGGCGATTTTGTCACCGGGGAGACCTACGATGTCGATACCCTCGCTCCGATAGTCCTTGGCATCACGCGGACCGGCCCGGAGGTCACCGACCTCGATACAGTGGAATTCAATGTCAGCTTCAGCGAGTCGGTCACCGGCGTGACCGCGTCCGATTTCAGCGTTACCGCCACCGGCGACCTCACCGGCGGAAGCGTTGGAACGGTGACCGGAATCAATAACAACAATGACTACCTGGTGACCGTCACCGGCTACACCGGCCAGGGGACCCTCCGGCTCGACCTGTTTGACACGGACAACATCGTGGACGGCGTGGGAAATCCGCTGGGCGGCGTCGGGACGGGGAACGGGGACTATTCTTCTGGAGAAACCTACACCATTCAACAGACGACCGTGCCGTCGGTGGTCTCCATCGCCAAGACCGGGACTTCTCCCACCACAGCCGAAAGCGTGGGGTTTGAGGTCACCTTCAGCGAGCCGGTCACCGGAGTGGACGCGAGCGACTTCTCCATTATCGCCACCGGCCTGACCGACGCCGGGATCACCGATATTTCCGGTAACGCGATTGGCGACGTTTACACGGTCACCGTGGGCAATTACAGCGGCCGGGGAACCCTGGGGCTGAATCTGGTGGATGACGACTCCATCGTCAACGCCGACACGGTTCCGCTGGGCGGCGAAGGAGCCGGCAACGGGGATTTTACCGTCAGCGACGACTATTCCATCAGCACGGTCCCGCCGACCGTCGTCTCCATCTCCCGACTGGGGGACTCCCCGACCAATGCAACCAGCGTGAGCTATGACGTCACCTTCGACACCACGGTCAGCGGGGTGGATTCGAGCGATTTCGGTCTGGATGTCACCGGCCTTTCCGGAGCCACCGTTTTGGGGGTGACCATGGGCGGTAACGGGTTGGTGTACACGGTTCTGGTGGGAGAATACACCGGATCGGGCAGCCTGACCCTGAAGCTCTTTGACGATGACGGCATCACCGACGGATTGGGAATCCCCCTTGGCGGTGAGGGAGCCGGTAACGGGGATTTCCATGACGGAGAAACCTACGAGATCGACCGGGTCGCTCCGACGGTGGTCGAAACTACCCCGGCGGACGGTGCCACCGATGTGGCGGTCAACACGAACGTCTCGGCCACCTTTTCCGAACAGATGGACCCGGCATCCGTCCCCACGACCGGGAATATCCTGACACTCTCCGACGGCTCGACAACGCTTTCCGGAACGGCTTACCTTTCCGGAGACGTCCTGGACTTCACGCCCCAGGA
>CAZWGY010000285.1:0-6219 GCA_964633575.1 uncultured Desulfobacteraceae bacterium | reverse complement strand
GCCGGAGCCCACCGGCACAGCTTCTCGAACCCGGCCGGCTTCGTCTTCGAGATCGGCTGTTTTTCCGCGGCGGACGGCTGCGCCTGTCACGGCCGGTTCACGCCGGAGTTCACCTGGTTCGCCGGGTTTGCCTGGCGGTTTGCCGTCTGCGGCAACTGCCTGACCCACCTGGGCTGGCATTATTCATCCGGGAGCGGGAGCGAATTCTTCGGTCTGATCGTTGACCGGCTGACACATTATTAACGGAAGTGGTCCGGGGCGGGATTGCCCACGAGCCACTGGAAAGGAATCTGATTCATGATCGAAATCCGCATCCCCGGTCACCGGACCCTCCGTCTTGAGCATCTGGTGATGGACTACAACGGGACTCTGGCCTGTGATGGAACCATTCTGGACGGGGTCAAGGATGGCATGACGGCCCTCAAGGACCATCTTCGGATTCATGTCCTGACCGCCGACACCTTTGGTCAGGCAGCGGCCCAGCTCGACGGCCTCCCCTGCACCCTGTCGATCCTCGGCGAGCGGAACCAGGATATCGGCAAGCTCGACTACGTCCGGGACCTGGGCGCGGAGGGCGTGGTCGCAATGGGCAACGGCCGGAACGACCGGATGATGCTCAAGGAAGCGGCCCTGGGGATCGCCCTGATTCTGGATGAAGGCGCGGCGGTGGAGACGATCCGGTCGGCGGATGTGGTCTGCACATCGGTTCCTTCGGCCTTTTCCCTGCTCACCAATCCGCTCCGGCTCACCGCGACGCTCCGGTCCTGATGACGCTCCAGTCGTGGACGCCGGTTGTGGTGGCCGGCAAGGCCGTTTGAATCAACCCTCAAGGAAAGGAAGGTGCCGGTGTTAGCTCTGACGGCGTCGGATATCAAGTCGGATTTCATTGAAGCCCTGATCGTCCCCGTTTGCGAGGACGCGGAGATCCACGCGCATCGGACGGTTCAGGCCGCCCAGCGCCGCGCGGCCAGATTCCCGGAGCACACCGGGGAGCCGGATGAGGAGCTGATCCTCTACCGCCCGGCCGGCGTGGCCGCCGAGCGGGTCTTCTTCATGGGGGTCGGCAAGCGGGCCGACCTGACTTTGGAGCGGCTCCGGGCGGCCGCCGGCAAGGCGGTGACCCGCTGCATCGGCAAAAAGCTCCAGGAGGTCCGGATCATCGCGCCATCGGCCCGGAAGTCGGGACTCCCCCAGGAGGGAATCCTGACGGCCCTGTTTGAGGGAGCCTGTCTGGCCAATCACATCCATGACGCCTATAAGGGGGAAAAGAAGAAGCACCCCCTGTCACGGATCGAGCTCCAGGTCCCGCCCCGGCTTCTCGGCCGGATGGCGGACCTCCCCGACCGGGTGGAGACCGCCTGCCGGTCCACGATCCTGGCCCGGGAGTGGATCAACATCCCGGCCAACGACAAGCCCCCGGCGACCCTGGCCCGGATCGTCCGGGAAGAAGCCGAGACAGCGGGGCTGTCGGTCACGGTCCTCGACGAAACCGCCCTGAAGGAGGGCGGCTTTGGCGCGCTTCTGGCGGTGGGGGCCGGCAGCGTCAACCCGCCCCGGCTGGTGATCCTCGACCATCATCCCAAGGGGGCCGAGCGGACCGTGGCCCTGGTGGGCAAAGGAGTCACCTTCGATTCGGGAGGGCTGAACCTCAAGACCGGGGACAACCTCGACAACATGAAGGCCGACATGTCCGGGGCCGCCGCCGTGGGAGCGACCCTCATCGCCGCCGCCCGCCTGGACCTGCCCATCCGGGTGGTCGGACTCCTGCCCCTGGTGGAGAACATGCCGTCAGGCAGCGCCATCCGGCCCGGCGACATCGTGACCTCCTACGCCGGAAAGACCGTCGAGATCGGCAACACCGACGCCGAGGGCCGGTTGATCCTCATCGACGCCCTGGCCTACGCCGTTGAAACCTACTCTCCGGAAATCATCATCGACCTGGCGACCCTGACCGGTGCCTGCGTGGTGGCCCTCGGGGAGAAAATGGCCGGGCTCTTCACCCCGGACGACGACCTGGCGAAGATGCTTCTGGCCGCCGGGGACCGGACCCACGAGCGATGCTGGCGAATGCCGCTGCTCAAGGACTACAAGGAGCTGCTGAAAAGCGAATTCGCTGATCTCCGGAACATCGGCGCCACCCGCTGGGGCGGGGCCATCACCGCCGCGCTGTTTCTGTCGGAGTTCGTGGGCGAGACCCGATGGGCCCACATCGACATCGCCGGGCCGGCCTATTTTCGGAAGGGAAGCGACTATTGCGGAGCCGGGGGCACCGGCTTCGGGGTCCGGCTCCTCCGCGATCTTTTGGAAACCCTGGCGGCGGGCTGATTCAGGCCGGTCAGTCCGTCTCCTCGCCGAAATCGTCCAGAGCCCCCTCGGGCCCAAGAATGACCATCCGGTCCGACGGCGCCAGGGAGTACTCGCCGGTGGGGATCATCTCGTAGCGCACCGGCCCGGCCTTCTTAATGGCCAGGACCTGAACGCCGAACCGGTTGATCATGTTGAGCTCCCGGAGAGTCTTGCCGATAAAGGCGGTCGGCGGGGTGAACTGGAAAATCGTATAGCCCTCGATGAAGGGAAGATAGTCGATCATGTTGGGGTTATGGAGCCGCTCGGCCAGGGAGACGGCGATGTCCTTTTCCGGAAAAAGGATTTCGTGGACCCCGATTTTCCGTAAGATCCGGCCGTGGGCCTCGGAGAGGACCTTGGCATGGATCTGCTTGACCCCGAGATCGTTTAAGTTGAGGGCCGCCAGGATGGAGTGGGCCAGCACCGATCCGATACTGATGATGACCGCGTCCATCCGGTCCATCTCCAGGGCTTCCAGGGCTTTGATCTCGGTGGCGTCGGCCACCACCGCCTGGCTCACTCCGTCCTTGACCTCCTCAATCCGGGACTCGCTCAGGTCCACGGCCAATACGTCATGACCCCGGTCGTAAAGCCGGGTGGCGGCATAAAACCCGAAGTTGCCCATCCCGATCACCGCAAATTGTTTCATATCCTCCTCATCCCACCATGACCCGTTCGGTGGCGTAGTAGAACGGGGCCGACTGCCTGGGCCGGCTGATCGCCACGACAATCACCAGTGGCCCCAGTCGGCCGATGAACATGACCGCCGTAATGATGAGCTTTCCGACCACCGTGAGCCCGCCGGTGACCCCGGTGGACAGCCCCACGGTGGCAAACGCGCTGACCACCTCGAAGAACAGCTCCAGGAACTTTCCTCGACTCTGGACGTGGGATATCTCCCCCAACTCGCTCGCCAAGATAGCCCCGGTGGCGATGATGATCACCATAAGGCTCACCAGCACCAGGCTCATGGCCTTGGACAGGCTGGTGTCGGCCAGGGTCCGGGAGAAGACCTGAGTCCGAAGCCGGTGCCGAAACCGGGAAATGCCCAGGAACACGAGGCCGGCCGCGGTGGTGGTCTTGATCCCGCCCCCGCAGGAGCCGGGAGAGGCCCCGATGAACATCAGCAAAATAAAGCCGAACAGGGTGGCATTGGCCATCTCCCCCACCGGCAGAGTGTTGAACCCGGCGGTCCGGGTCGTAACTCCCTGGAAAAAAGCGGCCAGAAAGCGTCCTGGCACCGAGAGCGGGGCCAGGGTGTTGTGCCATTCAAAGGCGAGGACCATCAGGGTGCTTCCCAGGAGCAGGACCCCGGTGGTCGAAAGCACCAGTTTGGAGTGAAGGCTCAGCCGGGACCAGCGCCTTCGGCCGGCCCCCGGGGTCCGGCCGAGCTCGGCGAGGACCAGAAACCCCAGGCCCCCGGCGATGATCAGCCCGATGAGGGTCAGGTTCAGGGAAACCGACTCCCGGTATCCCTCGAAGCTGTTCGGAAACAGCGAGAACCCGGCGTTGCAAAAGGCGCTGATACTGTGGAAGACGGCCTGATAAGCGGCTTCGGCGGGGTCGAGGGTCCCCAGAAAGCCAAAAAAGAGCAGCAGGGCTCCGACCGCCTCGATGACCAGCGTCAGCCGGACCACATCCCGGATGATGGCCGACGGGCCCCGGCTGCTTCCGTGGGTGAAGGTGTCCTGGATGAGTATCCGGCCCATGGGGCTCGGCCGCTTACCGGCGATGAGGAGCAACAGAGTGGATAGGGTCAATATCCCGAGCCCGCCGGCCTGGATCAGGCCCAGCAGGACGACCTGACCGAAGGGGGAGAAGGCCGTTCCCGTGTCCACCACGGCCAGACCCGTCACGCAGCCGGCGGAGGTGGCGGTGAACAGGGCGTCCACAAACGCCAGGGGCGGCCCGGTGGATGCTGCCGGAAGAGCCAAAAGAAACGCCCCGCCCCCGATAAGTCCGGCAAATCCGGCAACGGCCAGGTGGGCCGGCGACCTGATGAGCCGCCGGGTCAGGCGGAGGCGCCACCAGGCGACGCTCATGCCGCCTCACCCGGAAAAAATAAGGTTGACGAGGACCGGCCGGGGCCATTATAGCCCGAAATCCGAGAGGCGATTTGCCATGGCGATAACCCCCAAACGGATCGGAGCGGACCATGCTGCTGGTAATCGATGTGGGCAATACCAACACGGTGCTGGGCGTCTATGACGGGGATCGGCCGGCGGAGAGCTGGCGGATTCACACGAATCGGAGCGTCACGGCCGACGAATTCAACGTCCTGATCACCGGCCTTTTCGCCGGGAGCCGGATCGACCCCGGATCGGTGACCCGGACCATCATCTCCTCCGTCGTCCCGCCGATGGTGCCCATCCTGGACGGTTTCTGCCGCCGGTACCTGGGCCATTCGCCCACCTGGGTGGACCCGCGGACCTACCAGGGGATGCCCATCCGGTATTCCAACCCCGCCGAAGTCGGAGCGGACCGGATCGTCAACGCCGTGGCCGCCTACGAGAAGTACGGGACCGCCCTCATCGTCATCGACTTCGGCACCGCCACCACCTTTGACGCCGTCTCGGCCCGGGGTGAGTACCTGGGCGGGGCCATCAGCCCGGGGATCATGATCTCGGCCGAGGCCCTGTTCCAGAACGCATCCAAACTGCCCCGGGTAGAGCTTTTCTCGCCCCCCGACCGGGTGGTCGGCAAGGACACCGCAGCCAGCATCCAGGCCGGGATCATCTTTGGTTATGCCGGGCTGGTGGAGGGGATGGTCCGGCGGATGGCCGAGGAAATCAGCGCCGCCCGGGTAATCGCCACCGGCGGGCTGGCCCCGCTCATGGCCGCCGTCTGCCCGGCCATCGAGGCGGTCGAGCCGGACCTGACCCTCGAGGGGCTCCGGATCATCGACGAGCGAATGGGCGGTGGAGCTCAAGCCGAGGCGGCGTCGGATTGAAGATAGCCGGTAAACCCGGCAACGGCGTTTTTCAGAAACCCTCCCTCCCGATGCCGGACATCGGTGGGGAGACTCGGCCACTCGGCAAGCAACGGGTCGGTGGCCAGGAGCGTCTCGATACACCGGTCCGGAAAATCGGGGTGGGACGGGTCCCGTCGGGCCATCTCCCTCCGGATGGTTTCGGCCCAGAAATGGAGCTGGGCCCGGTGGGTGGTGAGGAGCTCCGGGGTCCGCCGGGTGGCGCCAAAATGGCCGTAGAGAAACCGGGTGTGGGGAGTCCGGATCAGGGCATCGAGGCTTTCCACCGAGGTCTCCAGGAAAAACCGGGGGGGAGTGGCCGGGCGGAGGTAAAACCGGTCGCCGGGCAGGTCGGCAAAGACCCCGGCCGCCTCCCCGCCGAAAAGGAATTCCCCGAACCGGTAGCTCACATGATGAGGGGCGTGGCCGGGGGTGAGAATCGGGACTACCGGCTCATCGCCCCCGATATCCACGGGACCATCGGCCGCCCGGAGGAGATCCGCCGGGACCGGACCGATGGGGCCATAGGCTTCTGCCGTCTTGCCCAGGGTTTTCAGGCTCCCCGCCCAGAGCTTGGCCGGGTCGGCCAGATGACGGATTCCGGCGGAGTGGCAGATCACCGGCGTCTCCGGGTACCGGGCCAAAAGGTCCCCGGTCCCTCCGGCGTGGTCGATGTGAATGTGGGTGAGAAAGATCGCCGCCGGCCGTCGAACATCGAGGGCTTCCAGGGCCGCGATCAGGTCCGGGATGGTCGCCGCCGGCCCCGGGTCCACCACAAATGGCGGGTCTCCCCGATGAACCCAGGCGCCGATGAAGTCATCGAAGCCGGTGAGCGTGGGCTGATTCAGCGGGACGAGGTGGAGATTTGACGCAATGGTATAAATCATAGGTCATGGGTTATGGGT
>CAZWGY010000284.1:0-6225 GCA_964633575.1 uncultured Desulfobacteraceae bacterium | reverse complement strand
GGTGTCGGGCGACGGTTACATCCATTGGCTCACCTCCGTGGCGGCGTCGGTGGGGTCCATGGGCGGCGTGAGCTGGATTGCGTGGAGACAATACCGGTCCACCGGCAGCTCCCGGCCGAACAGGGCGGCGGTGGCGGCGTTGAGCCGGACCGGGGCCGGCTCGTCCGCCCGTTTCAGGTGGACCATCCCGTTCCGGTGGAGCCCCACCCGGATGACCAGGCCGTCGGCGTCGGTCTCCGGAAAGGGGTCGAAGCCGTCGATGGCGAAGAGGGCCCCGATGAAGGTTTGGTCCGGGGGCACCTCCTGGATGTGGAAGAAATCCTTGAGGTTCCCCTTTTTGGCGACGTCCTGGATCTTCTTCTGGAGCCCGGCCTCGGCGTCCAGGTTGAGCCGCCGGGTGATGGGCGGAAGGAGCCGGGGGGCGTCGGTCATGAAGACGGCGGTCCGGTAGGGCATGGCGGCGAGGTGGCCGCGGTAGTCCTTTTCCGGCAGCCCCAGCCGGGCCGCCGTCATGCCCAGGGCCGAGGCGATGCCAAAGGCCACCGCCCGGTCCCCGATCAGTTCGGGCAGGGTGGCCGTGCCGCTCTGGACCATCAGACTGTGATAGGCAAACGGGGTGAGGGTCCGGGCCGTGATGGGGATCGCGTGGACCGGCATGGCTATTTCCCCGTCCCGAACCAGTTGTCGAAAAGCTCGCCCACTTTGGGCGCGGCCGCCGTGTACCGGTCCTTGAGTGCTGGAGCGTCCGTCTCGAAGGCGTCCACCAGAGCCTGTTGATAGGCGTTGGCCGCCGCCGCGTCCATGACGGTTTCATGCCGGGGGGCGAGGAGATCGTGGATGGCCCCGGTGACCGCCGCCGGGTCCCCGAGGTCCACCCCGAGGCCCGCCAGGTGCTTGACCAGCTCGTAGGGCGAGGTCTGGGGCCGCTCGAACCGGGCTCCGTAAACCCCCACCAGCCGCGACCGGATATTGACCCCGGTGACGGCGGTCTGGCCGCCGTAAAGGCCGGCGATCCCCATGGCCAGGAGCAGGTGGTCGAGCCCCTCGGGGGGCAGGACCTTGCCCCGGGTGGACAGGACCTGGACCATCAGGGTCCCCGGCCGGATGAAGTGGCGGGTGAAGAGGTTTTCGGAGCTCCGCTTCCGCTCGGCGTCAAAAAGGGTCCCCTCTTCGTTGGCCCGGTTGTGGAAGGTCTCGTCAACGCAGAGGTGCTTGGGCTGAAGGCTCAGGGCGTCGGAATAGCTCACCCCGGACCGGACCGGGAGAATCCGGCCTTCGTGAGTGGTGGAGTCGCCGAAGACCAGGGTGTTGAGATCGTAGGCGTCCGAGGGCTTCTTGCCCTTTTGGATGATGGTCTTGTTCTGGGGGAGCCGGCCGCCCACCCCGTAAGCCCGGAGAATCTGGAGCCCCCGGCCTTTTTCCGGGTATTTGAGCTTGTTCGGGACCGCCCGGACGTAAAGCTCGTCGTTGATCTCGATGTCGGTGATCTCCTCTTCGGCGTTCCGGAAAACGACGGGGGCGATGGCCTCCCGAAGCACCACGATGGAGACGCACCCGATGTTCTTTAGGGCCGGGTGAATGTAGGTTGACTTTTTCCCGGTGCCCTCGCCGGGGCTTTCCTGGATGAGGCCGTCGATCCGGCCCAGGTATTTTGAAAAATCTTCCATGAATATGGCTCCTTATTGGGGGTCGGTGGGTTCGGTTTCGGGGTCGGACGGCGCGGCCGCCTTCGGGGCGGCGGTGAGAAAGGCCATCCGGTAAATGCTCGACAGAATCCGGCGGGTCTTCTGGGAGGGGCTTTTCCCCCCCAGGACCCCGATCCAGACCTCGTTGACGAACTGCTCGGCTAAGGCCATGCAGCCGTCGATCAGGCGCTGGTCGTCCCGGTGACTTTTCGCCGAGGCCTTGCCTTTCCGGACCAGGTTGGTTTCCAGCTCCCCGGCGATGCCGTGGGCGATGGATGCGGGGTCGGTCTGGCCGATCCGCCTCAGCTCGTTGGCCGTGTCCAGGCAGATCTTGAAGACCAGCAGCTCTTCGCCGGCCGCCGCGGTAGCGGCCGGACGTCTCTGGATGCGCGCCGCGGCCCGGCCCAGCCGGACCAGCGCGCCGTCTTGGGGACTCATGATGGCGGTCTCCTCCTTATGGGTGATGAATTCGGTTTTCAGGGTATTGGACAGGTGGGGATGGGCGTCGTCCCGATCCCGAAGGTGACACCAGGCCAGGCAGATGGCCCCCAACCGGGTCCGGGGGGCCGCGTAGAGCTTGACCAGATCGAGGGTCAGGCCGTGGACGGCGAGGATTTCCTCGACCCGGCCGAGCCGCTCGATGGCCCGGGGGATGGCCTCCAGGCGGAGCGCCCGGCCCCCGATCAGGTCGGCCAGAACGCCCGGCATGGCGTCGTAGTAGAAATAGTCCCGCCGGAGGACGGGCAGGCCCCGGAAGACGTGGATGGGCCGTCCCATCCGGATCGCGGCGTTCAAAAGCATCCGGAGGGTCGCCACCTGGTCGGCCAGGGACTCGGGGACCCGCTCCAGCCGGGCCATCCGGAAGCGGTGACGGTAGATCTCATCGCCGTGGAGAACCCGGCCCTTTTTGATCTCGTAGCGGTTGAGGTCGTAGAGGGACATGGCCGGCATCCGCTGGTCGTCGGTCAGCCCGAGCCCGCCGAAGAGCCCGCTGGTGGACGGGGATGAAATCAGGGTGGGAACCCCGCTCTCCCGGCCGCCCTGCTCGGCATGAATCTCCGTCCGAAGCCGGTGTTCGGCAATGGAAGCGAACCCGACGTTGGTGTGGGCCCGTTCCGACTGGACCGTCTCCGGCCGCCCCTCCCTCCCGGAAAAGGCCGAAACCTTGACGCCGTAAAGCCCCAGGGCCTGGTCGATGGTCTGCTGGAAGGAGACCGGCTCGTCCGTAAAGAGGCACCGGCCGGCCGCGGATTCGTCCTCGACCGTGACCCGCCGGCCGGTCAGGATTTGGGTGAGCCGCTTCCGGACCCCCCGGATCACCGCCGGTCCCCTGCCCTGGATAAACTGGTTGAACCCCGGCCGCTCGCCATCGCCGGTCAGCCAGCGGCGCAAAAGCGACTCCTCGCCGGTCCAGACCCGCTCCTCGACCTCGGGGTCGGCATCGGCCCGGGCGGTGGCCCAGAGAGCGGTCAGGGTCCGCCGGGATGCGTCGTCGGCCACCCCGGCGATCCAGTCCGGGGGCGGGTCCCCCACCGCCGTGAGCAGCTCCGCCTCCCGCTGATGACCATCGGGAATCCCGTCTTTGGGCTTGGAGTCGAGCTTCAGGTTCAGGAGCAGGGCCAGGTGAGCCGCCCGGCAGAGGAGCTCCCGGTTTTCCGGATCGCCCCCGGTGGGCGGAGTAAAGAGGGTCACCAGGGCCGACGTCGGGTTGGCCGGGGGTCGGGGAGCCAGGTCGATCGGGCCGAGCAACTGGTCCAGGGGGTCAAGCAGGTCGTCCAACAGCTCCCGCTTGATCTTGAGAAGCTCGCCGAGCGTCCGGGATGGCAGATCGGCGATAAAGTCCGCCAGCCGGTCATGGTCCGGAGCCCCGTTGTAGAGGGACGGAATCCCCCGGTTGGAGACGTCTAGCTGGAGCCGAAAGGGCAGATGACGGCACAACCGGTCCACGCCGCCGTCGATGATCGCATCGGCCGCGTGTGCGGGCAGGAGCATGATCAGGTGGCCGTCCTGGTGGACCTCGATAAGGGGGCTGATCCCGGTCTGTTCAAGGCTGGTCAGGGAAAGCCACCGCTGGAGCTCGTCCAGAAGAAAGGGGTGGTGGGGGTCGTAAATCTGGACCGGGCGCCAGTGGCGGAGGATATCGGTCCGGAGACAGCTTTCGTCGGTGGCTAAAATCTCCATGACCCCGGCCAGCCCGCCGGTCTCGGGATCACCGGAGAGCCAGGTCCCGTCCAGCCGGTCGGCCAGGCGGACGTAGAGCGGGAGGGGCTCGAGGTCCCGGGGCGGCAGAGGGTCCGGCGGATGCCGGTGGGACTGGGTGGCCTCGACCTTCTCGATAAGGTAGCGGATCTGGTCCGGGGTCAGGGTAATCCCGGCGGCATCCAGAAAGGCGCCGATCCCGTACCGCTCCATCCGGTCGGCCACCAGCTCGGTGGAAATCTCCGTGTTCCGGGCCAGCCCGGCGTCCTTATCCAGATCGTGGAGAAAGGCGACCACCGCCAGGATATCCAGCCGCCGCCGCAACCGGTCCCGGTCCATCTCGGGGTTCTGGCCCAGCTCGTTTAACGCGGCCAGGACCAGGGCGCCCCGGGTGACCGAGAGGAGATGGTCAAGAAGGCTCACGTTGAAAAACCGCTCATAGACCGCCCGCCGGTCCGGGTCATCGCTGTGGCCGCCCTTCCCGGAGATGGTCATCAGGCGGATGGGGCGGCGATCAACGGCCGTCCCGGCATGGACCCGTTTTAAATCCCTTTCGGACAACGGGCCGCCCGCCCGGTCCTTGAGGACATGGGCTTTCACCACGTCGTCGATGAGCCGGGCGTAAACGGCGGTGGCGGTCTCGGCCGCGTCGATGGTCCATTGCGAGCGGCTCATCGGCCCACCCCCTTTTCGGCCAGCCCGATACACCCGAAGCCGAACCGGGTTTTCTCCCCGATCCCGGCGTACCAGGCCAGGCGGAGGTCCTCGGGGGCCCCTTCGATCAGAAGCGGGGCCCGCATCCCGATGACAAAGCTCCGGCGGCCGTCCGGGAAGGTCTTGAGCGGGACCAGGGTGTCATGCCGGGGGGTGGCCCGGAGGTAAAGCCGGTCGGGGGTGACCCGGAGCCGGACCGGCCGCCCGGCCAGCCGGGTGAGCCGACCGCTTATGGCGGCGCTCGGGTCCCCCGCGTCAAGCCGGGTTTGCCACCGGCGGGTCCCGTTTTCCCGGTGGGAAATGGCCAGCGGAGAAAGCATGAGAACCCCCAGGACCCGGCTGTCGGGGACCACCGGGTCAGGGGATTCGGTGACCGTGGCGGCGGCGAAATCCACCGCTTCGGCCAGGGCCGGCCGCTGGTGGCGGACCTGATCGGGGGTCAGCCGGGCGAGAACCTCGGCAAGCCGGGGATCAGCGGTGGAGACCACCAGGGTGTGCGCCCGGTTTTCCCCGTTGGCCCGCCAGCCCAGGGGCGCGAACGTCCAGAGACCGGCCGACGGCCCCAGAACCTGCTCGGGATCGGCCCCGGCGGCGGTCCAGCCGTTGACCAGGGCGTCGTGGAGCAAATCGAGGTTCCGGTAGCCGACCGCCATTCTTTTTGGTAGGGTAAGACGGATTCGAAACATGAGCTTGGGCCTCCTGATGTGAGAAGTTGGCTTATAGCTATCTCACCCCGGCCTTCCCGGTCAAGCGAATTTAAACCATAGAGGCCAAAAACCTGTAACAAAAGTTGACATGTCCGACTCCGTCCGGTTCGAATACATCGAAACCCGCCTCTTCTGGGGGGGCGGGCTGACGGCCAACGAGCTGGCCGAGACCTTCGGGTTGAGCCGCCAGTCGGCTCAGCGAACCATCGAGACCTACCGCCGCCGCTACCCCGGCCAGATGGTCTATGACTCCCGGGGCAAGCGCCACGTGGCGGCCGAGGGCTTCCGGCCCCGGACCATCCGGACGGAGCCCATCCGGTTTCTCGATTACCTCCGGGGGCAGGCTCTCATGAGCTTCTACCGGGATGAGCCGGAGTGGAGCGACCTGACGCTCACCGACGTGGACCGGCTGCTCCGGCCGGACCTTCCCGAGGAGCCGACCCGGACGGTCCTGACCGCTCTCTTGCGGCGCCGGGTGGTCCGGGTCATCTACCGGAGCAAGAACCCGGAATCGGTCACCGACCGGTGCCTCTCGCCCAACCACCTGGTCTTCGCCGACGACCGGTATCACCTGCGGGCCTATTGCCACACCGTAAACCAGTTCATCGACTGCGTGCTCTCGAGAATTCACTGGGCGAAGCTCACCGACGACGAGGACTGGGTATCGTCCCGCGAGGACCGGGAGTGGAACCGGATCGTCGATCTGTCCTTTATCCCCAACCCGGAATTGCCGGCCGAGGCCCGGGAGGCGATCCTGAAACACTACGAGACCCCCGTGCCCGGCCGGCGGACGGTCCGGTGCCGGTTTGCCCTGGCCTTCTATGTCGAGCGCAAGCTGACGGCACCGTCCCGGAAATTCGACGGGAAACCGCTTTGGGTGAGGGTGGAGCGATAAAGACCTCCGAGGTTTCCAAAAAATT
>CAZWGY010000283.1:0-6226 GCA_964633575.1 uncultured Desulfobacteraceae bacterium | reverse complement strand
CCGTGCTCGGCTGGACGGTGCTGGCGGCCAGCACCATAACCCTGATCCAGTTTCTGCTCAGCTTCAACTATTTGAAGTTCTGGACATTTCACTGGGGGATTTCCATTTTCTTCATCATCGGCCTGTTTGCCGCCGGAGTGGCCATGCTCCACCTGAGCAGCGTGGGGCGGCTGAGGTTCACCGAGATCATTTTCGGCGTTTTCTACTCCATCCTCGCGGTGCTGATTTTCGGGTTCTTGGGATATTTTCAATCGTTTCGCCACCTAACCCCGGCGGATTTTTTCGGCTATGCCACGCTGCTGATGATCGCCGGAGGCATGGGCGTATTCTGTCTCTATCGGGCCAACCACCGATTTGTCCGGATTCCCTCCTATGGCTTCGGCGTGGCCGGCGTGTTTTATATTTTTGTTATGGTCGTCAAATACGTGTTTTCCGGCGCTCCCTTCCAGCCGGGGATCTTCATGGGCGAAATCGTTATCCTGATAGTCGGCGCCGTCCTGTTCATCAAGCTCTATGGGTTCAGTGATGGATGATCTTAAGGCCCCCCGCGTTGACACCCGGCCGGTATTGTCCTATACCAGGCCCGCTATCCGGCGTGATTCCCAATCCCGCGCCTTTCAACGGACTTGCGCGGGCCGGGGCGGCCGTCGCCGGTATTCCCGGACCGGCGGCATCCATCCAGTGAAGGAGACCTGAATGACCGAACAGATTCTTTCCATGATCCAGAAAGCCGGTTACCTGATCCGCGAGCTCAACGAGAAGTTCTACTTCTACGTCGATATCGAGACGATCATCTCCTGGACGGTCATCTTCCTGATGTATCTTCTCTACAAGCTGGTCTCCCGGTATTTCAGGGACACCAAGCTCGACGCCCTGGAGCTGATCAAGCTCCTGGCGATCTATCTTTTGATCCTGTCGGCGATCATGGCATCCTACGTGGATGTCGGCGTGATTATGAGCCGGGCCCACCCGGAATACTCCTTTTTCATGATCACCCTCGGCGCCCTCGCCGTCGTGATCATCCTGGCCTGGGCCTCCCGGGACGCGGTCAAGAACAAACGCTGGATTCTCGGGGCCCTCTACGTCCCGATTCTTTTGCTGATGATCACCAACGGGCGGATTCTCGAGGAGCGGTTCGACACCATCACGAGCCTGATGCCCCGATCCGACATCGAGTTTCTGGGTCTTCCCGGTGAAATGAAGACACTCCGGGTGGGCGGGGTGGTCCCGCCCCGTCATGTGGAGCACCTCGAGCAGATCATCAGCAGTCATCAGGCGGTTCGGGACAGCGCCGTGGTCGGCCGCAGCGACCACGACGGACTGGTCAAGCCCTACGCCTATGTCATCCTCGAGAAAAAGGTCAGCGGCTCCAAGGAGCTCAAGACCGACATCAAGAAATACGTGGACGACCGGATCGAGCGGAACTGGATTCCCCCCCACCTGGCGCCGTCCTACGTTGATTTCATCGAGCGTGACCAGCTCCCGCGGACCCAGTACCAGCAGGTCCGGAAGATTATCAACCAGCATCCGGACGTGTCGGACAGCTCGGTGATCGGCCGGCGGGACGAATCGGCCGCCTACGTGGTCCTCAAAGGGGGGGCGGCGCCGTCCAAGAGCAAAAAACGGGAGATCCGGCGGTTTGTCTATGAAAAGATTCGGGAAAACAATAAGCTGTCGCCCTTTCTGACACCCCAGTGGATCGAGTTCATCGACAATGAGCAGGTTCCCCGGAGCAACGACGGGCGGATCAAACGGTTTATTCTCCAGAAACGGGCCAAAAACTGGTCCGAGGTCTTTCCGAACCCGCCGGACTCCTTTGCTGAAAACGACTCGGCCGGCTGATCCCGGCAAGCGTCGGATCGGCGGGAAACCCGGCATCACTTTAAGGAGAAAGGATGAAGATGATACGACAAACCATGGTCGGCGCGGCGGTGATGCTGCTTCTTGCCGCCTCCGTCTGCCACGCCAGGCTCGATTACGTCGGGGGGGATGCGGGGTCATCCAATCCGTTTACCGTGGAAGTCAACGCCAACGATTCGGTCTTCGAGGGCCGGATCAGCAAGGTTCTCACCCAGACCAACCACGTCCTGTCCGTCGGCGTCAACGGGATTTATAATCAGGACGAATTCACCCTCATCAGCGGGGATTTGACCCTCGGCAACCGGTTCATGGACTACGACAACATCTCCTTTGCCATCGGGTTCCGGGGGATCGGCGGGGTGGTCGAGGCCCCGGAGGGGTGGGATAACCACTATGACCCGTGGGACTATCGCGATGATCCGCCCCTCGACGACGACGTGAGCGTCGGGGCGGCGGGGTTCCTCTTTTCCACCATCATCGAACTGATCGATTTCGACCTCTACTACGGCGGCAACGCCGGCCTCGATCTTTTGGGCGAGATCTGTTATTCCCCCTCGCCCATGGCCTTCGGGGACACCGACAGCTACATGGAGGGCCGGCTCGCCCTGGGCGTCAATATCCTCTCCAATCGCCGGGGGGCGATCCTCGTCGGGTATCGCTATCTCAAGGTCGATTTTGAGGACGACTATAAAGCATTCGATCTGGAGGACGACGGCGCCTATTTCGGATTTCGGCTGACTTTCTGACCATGCGGATGCGCCGGAGGATATCCGTGATTTTGAGGATGGCGGCCCTGTTGGCCCTGACAATCCTGCTGCCCGGATGCGGGACGGTCGAGAGAATCCTCTACGATCCTCTGACCGAGGACGAGGTTCGGGACCTCAACGAGGTCCGTGCTCAGATGCTTTCGGGGCACACCTTCGAGGCCCAGATCGACCGGCGGATCGATCAGGCCGTGGAGCAGATGGCCCGGACCCTCAAGCCCGAATTCACCAAAAACCGGATGGGCAAGTACAAGCTCGGCTTTCTGGAGATCACCGATATCGACCGGAATACGGTGACCGCGCTCCACAACTACGTCACGGAAAAGGCCCTGACCTTTTCCTTTTTGCATCCCAAAATCTCGCGGAACTTCAGCATCGTGGAACGGTTTCTCATCAAGGACGTCGTCCGGGAGATGGAGTTTGAAAACACGGAAACCCCCCGGCGCGTCGTCGATCAGAAGCTGGCCCAGGAACTGGGCCAGATCTACCACTTGGACGTCATCGAGACCGGGGTCACCATCGAGTCGCCCGATTTTCTGGACATCACCCTCCGGATGATCGAGACCAAACGAGGCCGGATCATCGCGGTGGGATCGGTGAAGATCCAAAAGACCGCCCCCGTCCGGCGCTGGATGGAGCGGATGGGGGAAAAGGGATTCGGATGGGGGGAATACTGATGGAGTCGTCGAGCCAGTCCATTACGGTCACGCCCAGCGCGGTCGCGCCGCCGAAAGCTCCGGTTCGGATGGACCCGTCGGTCGCCCGGCGGTATCGCCATCTGATCGTCGAATTGGAAGCTGAGCTGAATGCCGTTGAAGGGAGACTGAAACGGTGGCTGGATGACCAGCGGGCATTGCAAGCCGAGATCCGGAAAAACAAAGCCGATAAAGATGCCCGCGAAGCCCGGCTCCAGGGGAAGGCCCAGGAGCTTAAAGACGCCCAGGCGGAGATCTTTCGGCTCAACGGGGAAATCGACAACCTGCGGCAATCAATCGATGAGGAACGAAAAAAGCGCGACGAAGCGGAATCCATAAGCGCTAAACAACGGGAAGAGCTGGCGCGGGCGAGAGAATCCCTCGATACCATTGAAAAACTGAAAGATGAGCGCAAAAAAGCAAACGCCGCCAAGATCGAGTGGGAAAATCAGTACCATCAAAAAGTCCAGGAGCTTGAAGCAGCCCAAAAGGAGCTGAAGGAGCTCAAACCAAAACCGGCCGCACCGAAAGATGATACGCCCCCAAAGCCCGGACCATCAAGCCGGAGCGAACGCGAAACCGCCATTGTGGCGATAACTGTCGTCCTGGTCTTAATCCTTTTGGCCGCCGGTTTTCTAATCTGGCAGACCTGGGCGAGCGCCAGGTCGTCTCTGAAAACAGCTCAAGCCAATCATAAGCTGCTTGAACGGATCGAAGCCGGGAACAGCCGCGATGCCGGCCGAGAAGCCGGAGCGGATACGGACACGAGCGCCACGCTCGCTGATCAGTCGGAGCAACTGGACGATATCAGCGAGCGTCTGATCCAACTTCAAAGCTCCATAACGCCCATCGAGGGAGACCATCCGGTTCTGAAACAGCTCGAAGGGATATCGGAAGATGTCAAGCGGAACCGGGAGCTGATCGTCGCATCGAAAATAGGTGGGTCCGGAAACGGCAATGCGGCCATTCAGTCCCGGATCGATGAGATCCTCAGAAAACTGAACGCCATCCGGAATCAGCTCGGCAATATCAGTATGCGGCAACCGGATCCGGGAGACACAACGCCGGCTAACGGAAACGAGCCCGTCTCCCGGACCGGCCCCCCGCCGTCCCCCAGTGATGAGCCTGCCCTGGTCAAACGGACCAAGATCTATCCGCACAGCCCGGTCCCGGTCCTTTCCGGGCAGGTCCTCATCAAGCTGCTCAGGATCTCCATGGACCCGGGCTCACGGAAAATGTCGGCATCGTTTCATATCACCCTGCCCAACATGAAGGAAGTCCGGCTGACAAACATGAGCGAGGGCATCCGCCGGGCGTTTGAATATCAACAGCGGACCTACTTCTTCGAAGTTCTGAGCCTGAGCCGGGCGTGGGCCGAAATCCAGGTCCTCGAACGGATTTAGCGGCTCTTCATCGTTTCATGCTCAATTGAGCTGTTCGGAAATTGACCCCGACTCAATTCCAATGGATGATCGGCGCATCCGCTTTTTCCGGCGGGCTCCTGATCGGGACCCTCGTGACCTGGCTCTGGTGCCGGTCGGTCATCCAGCGGGAAGTCTCCCGGGTGGAGATGGACCTGGCCCGCCTTCAGTCCGATCACCAGGCCCGGGGAGCCCGGCTGGAAACCGTCGAGGAAGAGGCCGTCGGACTGCGGGAAGCAAACGGGAAGCTCCGGGTCCTGCTGGCCGAGAAGGGGACTGAAAAAGACGCCCTGACCGAACGCATAGCGACCCTCGAACCGGACCGGACGGCCCTGGCGTCCGAGGTCGAATCGCTCCGGATCGAAAACGCCCAACTTAAGGCGGGCCGGTCGGCTGACGCGGAAAAGCTCCAATGGGTGGACCGGGCATCGGACCGGATGCGGGATGCCTTTCATGCCCTGTCCGACCAGACCCTGACCCGTCAGTCGGGGGAGTTTCTGAAGCGGGCCGACGAAAAGGTCGAGGGTCTGCTCACCCAGGTCCGGGGCGACTGGACCGCTCACAAGCTGACGATCCAGAGTTTGGTGGACCCGGTCCGGGAGAATCTGACGGCCCTGGACCGTCATCTCCGGGAGCTTGAGCAAAAACGCGAGGGTGCCTACCAGGGGCTGTCGGAGCAGCTCCAGCAACTCACCCGGACCCACGCGGACCTCAAGACCACGGCGGTTACCCTCACCCAGGCCCTCAAATCCCCCACGGTCCGCGGCCAGTGGGGGGAGATGCAGCTCCGGCGGGTGGTGGAAATGGCGGGGATGGTCCGGCACGTGGCCTTTTCGGAGCAGGTGGCGTCGGGTGACGGCGGCCGCCCCGACCTGGTCATTCATCTCCCCGGCGCCGGCGTGCTCCCGGTGGACGCCAAGGTTCCCCTGGCCGCCTATCTCTCGGCGATGGAAGCCGATGATGACCGGAACCGGGGGGAGATGCTGAGCCGGCATGCCCGGGCGATGCGGGGACGGGTCCGGGAGCTGGGTCAGAAGAAATACTGGGACCAGTTCGACCCGGCCCCCGATTTCGTGGTAATGTTCGTGCCCAATGAGGCTTGCCTGGGGGCGGCCTTCGACCAGGACCCCGACCTGCTTGAATACGCCATCGGCCAGAAGGTCCTGGTGACCACGCCGGTGACCCTCCTGGCGATGCTCAAGGCGGTGGCTTTCGGGTGGCGGCAGTATCGGATGACGGACCGGACCCGGCGGATCGCGGCCCAGGGCCAGGAGCTTTACCGGCGCCTGGAGACCTTTGTCGGGCATCTGTCGGAGGTGGGCCGGCAATTGAACCGGACCGTCGAGGGGTATAACCGGGCCGTGGGGTCCCTGGAGCGTCGGCTGATGCCTTTTTCCCGCCGGTTTCAGGAAATCCGGGACGATGAGACCGAGATGGCCGCACCCGAGCCGCTGGAAACGACGGCCCGGACCCCGGCCCCATCCAG
>CAZWGY010000282.1:0-6277 GCA_964633575.1 uncultured Desulfobacteraceae bacterium | reverse complement strand
CGGAGGTCTCATTGGAAACCTCGGAGGTCTCATTAAAAACCTCGGAGGTCTCATTGGAAACCTCGGAGGTCTCGGTTCATCCCATCGGTGCGGCCCAGGGGGCCTTTATCAATTCGCGCCTTCGGCGCTGACCTGGCCCCGTCCCTGACCCATCGGGGCTATCTTATGTATAACGAGGATGGCTCCGCCCCGGCCCGGAACAACGTTCCGGGACATGATTTGGCACGAATTGATTTCATGGTCGCTTCACGCTTCAAGAGTGCTACTCCGTGCTCAGCTTCTCGATTCGGTCCCAGTCGATCCGGAGAAAGCTGACGGGGCTGAATCCACTGACATTTTTTTTAAATACGCGCATCCTTCCATAGTGGAGGGGGATCAGGGTCCCCCCGTCCTCGTAGATGATCCGCTGTGCCTTCCGGTACAACGCCCGGCGCCGGTCAAAATCCAGCTCCCGCCGGGCGGCATCGAGGATGGCGTCGAATTCTGGGTTGTTCCAGAAGCTTTCGTTCCACTGGGCCCCCGACCGGTAGGCTTCGTTCAGGATTTGATCGGCGGGCCGCTGATACCAGAAAGTGGCGAAAAAGGGTTCTTTTTTCCAGGTCTTGCTCCAATAGACATCCGTGGGAACCTCCGCCAGGTCAACGGTAATCCCCGCTCTGGCCGCCTGCTTCTGATACAAGGTGGCCAGCGGCAGGATGTTGTGATTGAACGGGGCCACGTAAAGGCGGACGGTGATGCCGTCGGGGTATCCGGCCGCCGCCAGCAGCTTCCGGGCGCCCTCCGGGTCCGGAGGACAGCCGATCCTGGCCCGGTAGGGGTCTTTTTCCCAGACGGGATGGTCGCAGGTCACGGCCCCGAGCCCGTCGAGGAGCTCGTCAATGATTTCCCGTCGATCGGTCACGATCCGGAGGGCTTTGCGGACCCGGGAGTCGTCAAAGGGCGGGGTGTCCGTCCGCATGATCAGCCCGATCCAGTTGCCGGTGGGAAACGACTGGACCGTGATTTCCGGATGGCGGCTGAGCCGACGCACCTGGTGGGGCGCCATGGCCGCTCCGCCCAGATCGATGGTCCCGTCCAAAAGGGCTTTTACCTGGTCTTCGCTTTTAACGATACAGATCAGCTCGATCCCATCCAGTTTCGGCCTCCCCCGCCAGTACCGGAGGTTGGCCCGGAACACGGTGGTCCCCTCGAGATCGACGGTCTGAAGTATGAACGGCCCCGTGCCGATGCCGGTCCGGCCGATTTCGTCGGCCCGGCCGTGAGGGATGATTCCGGTCCGGTGGTCGCCGAGCAGGACCGGGAAATCGGCAAAGGGCTGGGAGAGGGTAAAGACCACCACGTCCTCGGCCGGGGTGTCCACCGCCTGGATAATCGACAGCGGCGCGGCAACCGGGGACTGAACCGCCGGGTCGAGAATATGGTCCACCGTGTAAGCCACGTCTTTGGCGGTCATGGGCCGGCCGTCGTGAAACACTACCCCGTCCCGGAGCTTGAAGGTCCAGACCGTGGCCGTGGCGTTGCTCGACCAGGACATTGCCAAATGGGGAACGGCCCGCCCGCTTCCGTCGATCCGGACCAGTGTGTCGTACAAAAACAAAACCGCTTCCACGAAGCGGGTTGGGGATGCGGGGTCGAAGCTCTCCTTGCCCGCCCAGCCCAGCTCGTGGGACATCTTCAGCACGGCGCCGTCCGCCTCGGTTCGGCTTGCCAAAAGCGAGGTGATGATGATAAGCATACAGACGATATGCCAGATGAAAGGGGGGCGTTTTCGGCGCATGTCTCCTCCTTATTTATAGACGATCACCGTTTGTCCGGTCAGATTCCAAGCTAATCAAAGGTTCAGCGCAAATGCTCCGCATACTTTTCTTTTCAACCGGGCCCCCCTCCCCTTTTGGCTTGATTCAGCATTACCGGAAAACCGGGCCATGTCAAGAGATGGATCAATCTTGCCCCTTGACGGGAATCTCCCATCGGGGAACCGCGTTTAACGCCTGTTTCGGTCCCGACCATCCATGAATCCAATATATTCCATAAAAACGCGCCTGTTGATCGGCTTTATCCTGATGGTCCTGGTGCCGAGCCTGATCATTGCCGCGGTGTCGGCCGTCGGGGCGCTCCAGGGCTCAAGGGCGCAGATCCTGGAGCAACTGGCATCCGTGGCGACCCTGAAGCAGACCTTCATCGAAACGTGGTTGGATGACCTCCAGGCGGGGCTGCGCGATGTCCATCACCACCCGGATGTCCAGCGGGCCGCCGCGCTGCTGGCCGGTGAGTGGGACCCGGCTCGGGCTGAGGCGGCGCGGGCCGTGCTGCGGACGGAGATGAAGGCGCGGCGTCATTTCGCGGAATTGTACCTGATCGATTTAGACGGCCGGAAGGTCGTCTCGACCGATCCCGAGGAAGAGGGGTACCGGTTCCGGCGAAAGCGATTTTTTGGTGAAGGGCTGAAGGCCCCTTACAACCAGATCCTCGCTTACTCGGTGGCCCAGCATTACAACTGGGTCATCGTGGTCCGGCCGTTCCGGGGCCCCGGCGGAGAGACCCTCGGCGTCCTCGGTGGCCGGGCCGGCCTGGCGGTCATCGATGAGCTGCTGGCTGAGCGGTCCGGACTGGGGGGGACCGGCGAGACCTATATCGTGGGGCGTGATCACATCGTCTTGTCCCGGCTCCGGTTCGGCGAAGGCGGCAAAATGACGACCCCGCCGGTTGACCGGGTTCTATCGACTGGCGCCAGGACCGCCGGGCTCTCCGTCAATTATCAGGACGTCCCGGTCTTTGGCGTTTACCATTGGATTCCCGACCTGGAGGTGGTCCTGGTGGCGGAACGGAGCCGGAAGGAAGCCTACGGGCCGACCTACCGGCTGCTCGCTTTCAACTCGGTCGTGGCCCTGAGCCTGGTGATAGGGGCGGTGGCGGCGGCGCTGCTGGTCACCCGCGGCATCTCCGGGCCCATTGCCCAGCTCGCCCGGACCGCCACCCGGATCGCCGACGGCGACCTGAACCGGACGGTGGTTATCCATCAACAGGACGAAATCGGGGTTCTGGCTGATGCCTTTAACCGGATGACGGCGCAACTTCGGCACCTCATCGACCGGCTGGAGCAGCGGGCCGCGGAGCTGGAAGAGAAAAACCGGGAACTGGAGCGGATGGACCGTCTCAAGGACGAATTCGTGGCCAATACCTCCCACGAGCTCAAGACCCCCTTGAACGGAATGGTCGGCCTGGCGGAGTCCCTAGTTGACCATCCGGGCGAGCCTCTGCCTGATTTTGTCCGGACCAACCTCCGGATGATCGCATCCAGCGGGCGGCGGCTGGATGCGCTAATTAACGACATGCTCGATTTTTCCAGGCTCCGAAACCGGGAGCTGACCCTGAGCCTGGGCGTGATCAACCTCCGGGGAGCCGCTGAACGGGTCCTGGCCCTCTGCGAGCCCCTGGTTGACCGCAAGCCCGTGTCGCTGATCAACGACATCCCCGCCGACCTCCCGCCGGCCGAGGCGGACGAGAACCGGGTCCAGCAGATCCTTTACAACCTGGTGGGCAATGCCATCAAATTCACCGACCAGGGACGAATCACCGTTTCGGCCCAAAAGCTTTCCGACGGTCCCGAAGGCATCGCGATGATCGAGATCTCGGTCGCCGACACCGGGATCGGGATCGCCCCGGAAGAACAGTCGCGGGTATTTCAATCCTTCGAGCAGGCGGACGGCTCCATCGCCCGAAAGTACGGCGGGACCGGCATCGGCCTGGCCATCACCCGCCGGTTGACCGAGCTCCATGGCGGGACCATCGGAGTGACGTCCACCCCCGGCGAGGGAAGCCGGTTTGTTTTCACCCTCCCGGTTGCCGGTGCTTCGGCTCACGCCACGGCACCGGATATCCACCCGGCGGCGATAGATGCCCCCATTCCGCGGCCCGTCCACCCAGACACCGCCCCTGGCGCCGCCGTGGTCCCGGCAACGGACTCGCCGGCGGATGATCGGGCGCCGACCACGGTTCTCGTTGTCGATGACGAGCCGGTGAACCTTCAGGTCCTGATTAACTTCCTGTCCCCCCGGTACCGGGTACGCCGGGCCTCGGACGGGGGCGAAGCCCTCGATGCCTTAGAAGCGGGCCCGCCCCCCGACTTGATACTCCTCGACGTGATGATGCCGGGGCTCAGCGGATACGACGTGACCCGCAAAGTCCGCGAGCGGTACACGGCCGACCAGCTTCCGATTATTCTGTTGACCGCCAAAAACGGGATCAACGACGTGGTGACCGGTTTTTCGGCCGGAGCCAATGACTATCTCGCCAAGCCGGTGGCCGGAGCGGAGCTGCTGACCCGGATTCAAACCCACCTGGCGGTGGTCCGGTTGAAGCGGGAGACGGTGGAAATGATGGTCCAAAACCGGGCTGCCGAGGCCGCCTACCAGGAGAAGAGCCGGTTTCTGGCCGGCATGAGCCATGAGCTCCGATCTCCCCTCAACGCCATTCTCGGCTTTTCCCGGATGATTGCCGAGGCGCCGGGGATTTCCGATGACATCCAGGCCGCGGCGGAGACGATCCAGCGCAACGGCGAGCATCTCCTGGCCCTGATCAACCAGGTCCTCGACTTCTCCCGGGTCGAGGCCGGGCGGATCGAGCTGACCCCCCGGGATATCGACCTCTCCGACCTGCTCGACGACCTGAAGGCCACCTTCTCCCTGAAAGCCAGGGAAAAGGAGCTATCCCTTCACGCGGCGCCTCCCCCGGACCTTCCCTCGGCCATCCGGGTCGATGACGTCAAGCTCCGGCAGATCCTCATCAACCTCCTGGACAACGCGGTCAAGTTCACCCGGAACGGTTGGGTTTCTTTCGGAATGACGGTGGCCGCCGACCCTGACCCGGCGGCATCGGATGAGTCCCTGATCATCCACGCCGAAGTGGCCGACAGCGGGCCGGGAATCGATCCCCATGAGATGGACCGACTGTTTACGGCCTTTGGCCAGACCGAGAGCGGCCGGCGATCCGGTCAGGGGACCGGGCTGGGGCTCTATGTGACCCGGCAAATCGTTCGAAAAATGGGCGGCGAGCTGACCGCCGAAAGCCGGCCGGGAGAGGGCACCCGGCTCCGGTTTCACATCCGGGCGGAGCGGGGCCGGACGGTGCCCGCGAAGGCGGCGGCGCCCCGGCGGATCATCGGCCTCCTGCCCGGGCAGCCCCGTCGGAAACTGCTCATCGTGGACGCGGCCGCCGACAATCGCGCCCTGATGATCCAATGGCTCCGGCCCCTTCAGTTCGAGGTCCGGGAAGCCGCCACCACCGACGCGGCCCTCCGCCGCCTCGATGGATGGACCCCCGACCTGATTATCCTCGAGGTCCGGCTATCCGCGCCCGAGGGACTCGATGCCGTCCGTCGGATCCGGGCCGCCGGCCGATCCGGTCCCCCCGTCCTGATCGGGGTCAGCGCCGCCGCCGGTCGGTCCGGCAAGGAAGCGGCCGCCGCCGCCGGATGCGCCGGCCTTTTGCCCAAGCCCATGACGGAAGAGCAGTTGCTCGACTGCCTGCATAAGCATCTCGGCCTCGAGTATCAGTACGAGTCCGCCCCGCCCCCGGTTCAATGGAGAAGCGGTCCGGAGCCGGACCTCTCGGACGCCCTGTTCGCCCGCGTCCCCCGCGACCTGCTGGGAAACCTCCACGCCGCCGCCCGCAAAGCCGACATGGTTCGGGTGGACCGCCGGATCGAGGAAATCCGGTCCCACGCGCCCGACCTTGCCGACCGCCTGGCTCACCTGGCCTGGAATTTCGACTACATGGCAATCGAGGGGCTGCTGGATCGAATGACGGAGCTCGAAAGCGCCTCCGATCCCGAAGCATGGAATCGAGGATAGATGCCCCCCAGGCAACGGCACCCGGAGCTCATAAGGGTGGCGAAACCACCATTTTTGCTTTAGTGCCCATCCATAAATGGCCAATTGGCCCGATATCCGCGTTGCGCTCAAAATTTTATCCTCGGAATATCAGACATAAGCCCGCGGTAGAATTTTTCTCGCGCATCCATCTCGACCGGATTTTCCGGTTTGGATCGCGGGGGCGGACCCGCGTGTCCGCCCTCAATGGTTGCCCCGTCCCACTTACAGCAAGGCATCACGGATCTTTCAGGGAGACAAAAAAGCGATATATCAGCAAGTTCGCGCCCCTCCCGGACAACGGCAATGAATTCTCCGACCGTTTTTGCGCTACTGGCCGGCGCGAGCTTACTGAGTGTCCATCCAGAAATCGGAAAGTTTGGTCGAGATCAAGGCGCGCGAAAAAT
>CAZWGY010000281.1:1454-6283 GCA_964633575.1 uncultured Desulfobacteraceae bacterium | reverse complement strand
GTTAGGTCTGAATGCCGTGTGGCCGAAATGATGATCAAGGCCCTCGGAGGTCTCTATGTTGGAAACCTCGGAGGTCTCTATGTTCTTGGATGGGGGGTAAGGAGACGAAATTATGCTCAACGAGTTGAGTATCAGCGATTTTCTGGAGCGGACCGCATCGTCCGGGCCGGTGCCCGGCGGCGGGAGCGTGGCCGCTCTGGCGGCGGCCCTGGGCGCGGCTCTGACCGAGATGGTGGCCGGCCTGACCGTCGGACGGAAGGGGTTTGAATCGGTGGACGAGGAGATGGCCGGGATCGTCCGGGCCGCCGGGGGGCTTCGGAACAAGCTCTCCGCCGACGTGGACCGGGACGCGGACGCTTACAGCGCGGTAACCGCCGCCTTCAGAAAGCCCAAGGCGGACCCGGCCGAGGCCGAGGCCCGCCGGAAGGCGATCCAGGACGCTTTCAAGCGGGCGGCTCTGGTTCCCCTCGACGTGGCCAACGACGCCGTCGAGGTGATGGACCTCGCCGGGGCGGTCGTGGCCCGGGGGAATCCCAACGCGGTCTCCGACGGCGCCGCCGCCGTGCTCATGGCCCGGGCCGCTGCCCGGGCGGCTCTCCTCAACGTCCGGATCAACCTCGGGTCGATCCGCGACGAAGCCTTCGTGGCCGAAGTCTCCCGTCAGGCCGAGGCCCTCGAGGGGGAGGTCCGGACCCGCGAGCGGGACATTCTGGCGGGGATATCCCTCTAGTCCGCCCCGCCGGCTTATCCGGCCATCGCCTCATTGACTTTCTTCAGGAGCGTTTCCATTGAAAACGGCTTTTCGATCAGGTGAGTTCCCGGCTTGAGAATCCCCTGCTCAGCGATGACGTTGTCCGTGTAGCCGGACATGTAGAGGACCTTCAGTCCGGGCTGGATTCGCTGGAGCTCCTCGTGGAGGGCCTGGCCGTTCATGCCCGGCATCACCACGTCGGTGAGCAGGAGATCGACGCCCCGGCTCTCCGCTTGGAGCGTATCGATGGCCTGTCGAGGGCCGGCGGCGCTGATCACCTGATGGCCCGCCCGGATGAGCATCTGAATGGTCATCTCCCGGACCATCTCGTCGTCTTCGACCACCAGGATCGTTCCGGACGACGGTCGATGCCCGGCGGTCGTGTCGGCGAGGGGGATCGGGGCCGGTTCTTCAGCGCCGGTGGCGGCCGGGAGATAAACCTTGAAGGTGGTCCCGCGGCCCGGCTCGCTGTAAACCCAGACGTAGCCCCCGTGCTGCTTGATGATCCCGTACACGGTGGCCAGGCCGAGGCCGGTGCCTTCTCCGGTTTCCTTGGTGCTGAAAAAGGGTTCGAAAACCTGCTCCAGGGTCGATTGGTCCATGCCCTGGCCGGTATCGGTTACCGACAACAACGCATAGCGTCCCGGCCGCATAACGGACCGCTCGTGAGGGGCGGGGATTTCATCGAACGTGGTTGAAGTCGTCTCGATGGTCAGGGTTCCGCCGGCGGGCATGGCGTCCTGAGCGTTGACCGCGAGATTCATGAGGACCTGCTCGATCTGGGTGGGGTCTCCGAGGACGGCGTCGGTCTGGGGGTCTAAGGAAAACTGGATTTCGATGTTCTCCCGGATGGTCCGGCGGAGGATGTCTTTGAGTTGTTCAATCAATCGGGGGAGGTTGAGCCGGCTGATGGTCAGAACCTGCTTCCGGCTGAAGGCCAGAAGCCGGCGGACCAGGCGCCGGGACCGGAGGGCCGCCTGGTGAATCGTCTCCACCTGGCTCCGCCGGTCATCTCCTTCGGGGAAGGCGTCTTTGAGCATTTCAGCGTAGCCGATGATCGGGGTCAGCATATTGTTGAAGTCGTGGGAGATCCCGGCGGCCAGCCGGCCCACCGCTTCCATTTTCATGGCCTGCCGGAGCCGTCCCTCCAGCCGCTCCCGCTCCGCCTCGGCCTCCTTCTGGCCGGTGACGTCCACCCCCACGGACCAGGAAAACCAGCCGGGAATGGGAGCTGCCCGGGCGACGCTGGATATCAGAATGGTCCGTTGAGTGCCGTCCCGGCAGGTGATAATCCATTCCCGGTCCCGGAAATCGGGGAGCGGACCGCCGTCCGGCGCCGCCATCCCGTCACCCGAAACCGGCTCCGGGTGGAGCCAGGCCATGGACTTGTGCCGGCCCACTATCGAATCGGACGAATAGCCGGTGATCCGCTCGCATTCATGGTTCCAGTAGATAATCGTTCCCGCCTCGTCAACGGCGCTCATCATCACCGGCATGTTATCGACCACCCGACGGAGCCGGTCCTCGCTTTCCCGGATGGCCGCCATCCGGCGCCGTTCCGACTGGACCCGGCGGACCCTGGCATGGAGCAGGGCCAACATCATTCCGATCACCGCCGCCGCCCAGGCCGTGTGGAACCACCATGAGCGCCACCACGGGGCCGCCACCGTCACGCCGATCTCGATGCCCGCCTCGTTCCAGACCCCGTCGTTGTTGGCCGCTTTGATGTGAAGGGTGTAATGGCCCGGGTCGAGGGCCGTGTATCGCCCGAACCGCCGGGTTCCGGCGTCGAACCAGTCCGACTCCAGCCCCTCCAGGTAGTAGGCGTAACGGTTCCGCTCCGGCTGAGTGCAACTGAGCGCGGCGTACTCGAATTCAAAAAAATTCTGGTTCCAGGGCAGGACGAGCCGCCGGGTCCGCTCCGGGGTCCGGTCCGGCGGGATGTCGTGGTTGGCCTGGGTGAGGGCGGTCAGAACCACCGGCGGGGGGTGAGGGTTCCGGCGAAGTCGGTCCGGATAGAAGCTGTTGGCGCCGTTGGTCCCTCCGAACCAGAGCCGGCCGTCGGCCGTCCGGGCCGCGCATCCGTTGGAGAAAGCATCGCCCTGGAGACCGTCCCGCCGGTCGAACCGGGCCAGGACCGTCTTCGTTTCCGGATCAAAGGCCAGAAGCCCCGCGTTGGTGCCCAGCCAGAGCCGCCCCGTCGAATCTTCCAGGATCGAATTGACGTCGGCGGGAATCCCGTGGTCCGTCGAAAAGTGGTCGAAGGTCCCGGTTTCCGGGTCGAGCCGGTTCAGCCCGCCGCCCTTGGTTCCAACCCAGAGGGTCCCGTCTTTTTCCTGATGAACGGCGATCACCGCGTCGGAGCCGATGCCGGCCGGAACCTTCGGGTCGTGGACGAAGTGAGTGAACCTCCCGGTCCCCTTGTCGAACCGGGTCAAGCCTCCGCCAAAGATGCTCCCGAGCCAGAGAACCGGAGCGTTCCGGTCGTGAACCACCCGGTAGATATCCGGGGCGTTGACTCCGAGCTCCGGGGCATCCGGCCGTTTGGGGTAGGTGGTGAGCGCATTGGTCCGCCGGTCGAGCCGGGCCAGGCCGCCGCTCCCGTGGACCCCCAGCCAGTAGATGTGGGACGCCGACGGGTCCTGGACCACCTCGAGAAAGGCGTCCGACTCCGGCGGCGGCTGGACCCGTTCGACCACCTCTCCTGATTCCCGGTCGAAGCGCATCAGGGGACCGGGCAGGACGGAAACCCAGAGGTCGCCGCCGGCGTCCTCGAAAAGGTCAACCACGTTGTTGAAGGAGAGGCCGGCCGGGTCGTCCGGCTGATGGCGGAAATGGGTGTAGGTCCGGGTGGCCGGGTCATACCGGTCCAGGCCGCTCGGGGTGCCGATCCAGATATCCCCGTCCCGGTCCGCCAGAATGGCGTTGACCATTGGGTCCGCGAGGAAATGAGCCGGGTCTCCGTCTCCGGATGCGTGGTGGGTAAAGGCCGGGGCGTAAGGGTCGATCTTATCGACTTTCCCGGAAGTGCTCACGACCCAATAGATCCCGGTCCGGTCCCGCCGAACGTTAATAATGGTGTCATGGCGAATGCTTTTGGGGTCCGCCGGGTGGTGGCGGTAGTTGGTAAAGGTCCGCGAGGCCTTGTCGAAGACGGTCAGGCCGTTGTCTTCCACCCAGCCGCCCAGAAAGAGTCGGCCGGCGCCGTCGTCGTAGATGAGGGCGACGGCCCCGCCGGGAAAGCTCTCCGGGTCGCCGGGCCGGGGGCGGTAGTGGCGGAAGCTCTCGGTGGCTTTGTCGAACCGGACGAGGCCGTCCCGGAGCGTCCCCAGCCAGAGGATGTTGTGATCGTCGGCGTCATTGCCGATCCCGCAGACGATGTTATCCGGGGCGCCGAGGCTGTCGGGATTGTCCGGATCATGGAGGTAGCGGGTGACCTTTCCCGTGTGGGTGTCGAGCCGGTTGAGCCCGCTGCCCCAGAGAGCCAGCCAGAAGACGTCCGGATCGGCCGGGTCCTGAATCACCCGCCAGACGTCGTCCTCCCCCAGGCTCCGGGGATCGGCCGGGTCATGGAAGTAGCGCCGGCACCGACCGGTTTCCCGGTCGAACCGGTTGAGCCCGTCGGAGGTGGCGATCCAGAGCGGATAGGGGGGCCGCCGGTCCTGGACGACATAGTTGATGGCATTACTGCTGAGGCTCGATGAGTCGTCGGGGTCGTGCTTGTGAGCGGTGAAGGTGCCCGTGATCCGGTCGTACCGGTTCAGCCCCCCGGCCATGGTGCCGATCCAGAGGGTATCCGGGTCGCCGGTGTCTTCCAGGATGGCGTAAATGCTTCCGCCGGACAGGCCCCGCTCGCCCGGAGGATAGTTTTTGACCTCGTAGCCGTCGTAGCGGTAAAGCCCGCCCCCCTTGCTGCCCACCCAGATAAACCCGTCCCGGTCCTGGAGAAAGGACTGATTGGCCACTTCCCCGATGTCGAAGACCGGTTCGAACCGGAGCCGGTGAGTGTCGGGCGCGGCGGTGGGGGGGAAGAGCAGCGCCAGAGCGATGAGCAGGGCAAAAGAGCGGGCCATGCGGG
>CAZWGY010000281.1:0-1354 GCA_964633575.1 uncultured Desulfobacteraceae bacterium | reverse complement strand
CCGGTCGAGCGTTGTTATCCGGCGGCCTGAGAGGTCCTGCGGCTGAATGCCGCCTGGAGCCGCCGGGTTACCGGCCCCGGGCGGCCGTCGCCGACGGGCCGGCCGTCGATCTCGATGACCGGCATCACCTCGGTGGTGGTCCCGAGAAGCATCATTTCGCTGGCGTGGGGCAGGTCGCTTTGGAAGACCGGAAATTCCCGCACCGGGATCGACTCGTCCGCGCAAAGGCCCAGAACGGTCTCCCGGGTGATTCCGGCCAGGATATAGTTGCTCCGGGGCGCCGTCTGAAGCGTCCCGTCGAGGACGGCGCAGAAGTTGGTGTGAGAGCCCTCGAGGACCACGCCGTCCCGGACGAACAGCCCCTCGAAAACGCCGGCGGCCCTCGCCTTTTGGGCCGCCATGACGTTGGGAACCAGGGAAGTCGTCTTGACATCGCACCGGGACCAGCGGATATCGGGAACCAGAATGGCGCCGACCCCGTTTTCCCACTCGGTCCGGGGAGGGTCAAACGACTTGGCCGTCGCGTAAACGGTCGGCTTCGTGTCCGACGGCGGGAAGGGATGCTTCCGGGGCGCGACCCCCCGGGTCACCTGGAGGTAAACCGTCGCATCCCCGGCCGTCAGACCGTTTCGCTTGATAAGCTCGTTTGCGATGGACGGCAGGCCGTCGGTGACGTCGGGATCGATCCGCATGGCCGTCAGGCTCCGGCGCATCCGGTCGATATGGGCCTCGGGGGCGAACATCCGCCCGTCGTAAACGCGGATGACCTCGTAAACGCCGTCGCCGAAGACAAACCCCCGGTCATCCGGAGAGATTCGGGCCTGTTCACGGTCGATGACCTCGCCGTTCAGATAAACGATCATCAAGATACCTCCACAAAATTGGCTGGACAACAGTCCGGGTTTATGAAATGACTAAATTTATTCAATGGCAACTATTTCTTAGAATATAAGGATGTTGGATGAAATGACCGGCGATCCGCGATTTGCGCCCCACGGCTACGATCATCGTTTGGGCCATCCGACTCACCCGGCTCATCCAACCCCTCCCCCCGGCCCCCTCCCCTAAAGGAGAGGGGGTGACATCAATTGCATGATCTGTTTGATATTACAGATCATTCCCCCCTTCCCTTCAGGGAAGGGGGGCTAGGGGGGTTAGGTCTGAAGCCCGTGTGGCCCAAATGATGATCAATGCCCACCCCACAATACCCATCTGGCCGATCCGGCCGACTTTTCCCGACTTGACCCTCACCCGCGCCACCTGGAAAACCGTCCACTGGTTTACCGGTTCCCGATCCTTCGAGGTGACCTACATCCGGGGATGGGACAAGGGCGTCAAATTCCTCGCCGATGCG
>CAZWGY010000280.1:0-6290 GCA_964633575.1 uncultured Desulfobacteraceae bacterium | reverse complement strand
ATCACCCATGACCTGAGAAGCCGTGGCCGAAGCCGGACCGGGCCGTAGTCGGCCGGCGGCCGGTCTCCCCGGAGCCAGGCCGACCAGCCCAGCCGGGGCCCCGACCGTTCCCCGAGCCCCAGGCGGGCATCGGTACCCGACTCCAGAAGAGGCCGGATATCAAACTCCAGCTCCTCGCCCACGAAAAACCGGGTGAGCTGGTGAAGCGGCGCGAACGCCGGTCCCACCGGAAGAAACTCAAGAAAACGGTCCAACGGAACCGGCCCGACGTGGAGGATGAAGCCGGCTTCCTGGTCCCAGACCCGGGTCCCCAGAACGGCGCTCTCCCCGAGGGCCCGGTTTTCGCCGGTCTCCCCGATCCGGGTCCACTGGTCATCATCCAGCGGATACCACCGCCCCGTGAGCATCTCCCCCGACACCCGGACCCCGAAATAATCCCCGAGAATCTGTTCCAGCCCCCGCATGGACCGGGGTTGCTGAGCGAACATCCCGGTGTAGTACAACAACGCCCGGTCCGCCACCGCCATCCGGTCGGCCAGCCCCGGCGTCCCCAACCCCATGAGCGCGTAGAGATAGCGGGCAAACCGGGACCGGTGAGGCGCCGCCGGATCAAAGCCGATCCGGTAGATCTTCCGAACCCGGTACATCAACGAGATAAGCCGGTGGTTGAAGATGTCCAGAAAATCCCGGAGCGCCGTGTCCTTCCGCCAAATCCGAGACAGCAACAGCTCCGTGTACGGCATCGGCATCGGCCCCAACGCCCCGGCCAGGCTCATGAACCGGACAACCATCCGATCCGGACCGGATGAGGACTGAGGACTGAGGACTGAGGACTGAGTCGACCCCACCCCCGGCAAGACCTCATGGATGTCGCTGGCCGGAAAGTCGATCCCCACCCCGGCCTGGAACCGAACCCCCTCGCGGGACGGCACCGACCCCTCTCCCACCGGCGTCCGATCCGGGTGGATCACCTCCAACAGCCGAACCGCCTGGAAAAAGTCAAACCGGTATCCCTCGTCGTAGAGGAGTTCCGTCAGAGGACGATCTTGTCCCCAACCATGGGGTCCCATCGCTTCCAGATTCCTTCCCGCTGGATGCTCCGAATGGTCAGCCGGGTGAACGTGTTGACGGCCGCATACAGCGGAAAAAAGCGGTTCAGGACGGCGGCCAGCAGAAACGCGCTGGTCCCCACGTACTGACGCTCATCAAAAGTTAAGGTGATGTCGAACCCCCGGCAAAACCCCCGCCAGGCATCCGGCCCGGCCCGGCGGACCGAGGGGCGGCAGTCCATTTTCCGAATCCCGGCCACCTGATCGTGGACCACGGTGGGGTCCGCGAAACTGTAAAGTTTCAGGATCTCCCGGAGAGCCGCAAGCCCCGCCTCGCCGTCAGTCAGGGAAAGATAATTCAGGGACAGGTGCGAAATGAGCCGCCAGAGCGCCGCCCCCTCGAGCGGCGGGGTGACCTGGGCCGTCGGCTTGGCCAGAGTATGAATCCGGGCCAGAGGCGCCGCCTGCTCCAACTGGAGAATCGCTCCCGCCGGAAGATCCTCGGCCAAACCCCGATTGGTGCAAAGGGTATGGGCAAAGACCGTCGTGGCCGGGGGAAGAAGCGGGTTGAAGTCGAGATCCAGAAACGACAAACTCAAATGAGTCCCCGGAAGGTCCTTCCGCCCCGTAAGATGACGCCGGGCGATCCAGAAAGACTTCTGGTCCCGCCGCTCCATAAGGTGGTTGAACGAAAAAAAAGGCTCGATCACCGTCTCCGCGTCCCGAGGGTCCGCCGTGGTCGAAACCGTCCGGATCGAATGAATCTCCGTGATCCGCTCCCGCCGCTTGTCCGGCTGAACCAGATACTCGGCCCGGGTCTCCGACAACCGGATGGGGTCGGTGGTCTTCCGGAAGAGATTGATCACCGGCGTACACCCCAGGCTGAACGTCTCCCGCCCGATGCTCAACCGCTCACCCGGCATCCGGTCAAGCAAAAGAAGAATGTCGAAAAATCGCTCCCCACCATGGCGGTCCAACCCGTTCAGATCGAAAAACAGGTATTTGCTCGGAAACGTGAAGTACTCATGGAGCAGCCGGTAAGCGCTGTGAGCGTTGGGGGGATAGGGCAAGACGTCTTCGTCCGCCGAAAACCCCACCGGCACCACGGCCTCGGCCGGGAGAAAGGCCGGTGGCCCGCCGGTGTCGGGTAAGAGGGCCACCCGATCGACATGAGCAAACAACAGCTCGTAAAGGGCGTTGGCGAGCATCCGGTCGCCGTTCAGGAAAAACCGGAGCCCCGTAAAACCCAGGTCGAAAAGCGGGTTGGCCGTCGCTTCGATCCGAATCCGGAGCACCACGGAAATATTGGCCGCCGAATCGAGAAACTCGAACTGGTCGGTCGATTCAAACCCGGCATAAACGACCGTCAAGGGCCAGAGGGAGACCGGATAGCAGGTCATGAACCGGCAGGATTGTCCCCCGTCGGTCCGGGCATAGAGCGTGGTTCCCTTGGAGATCACGTGGCCGGAGGTGAGCTTCCCCTGGCTCGGGTCCACCACGAACCGGGCAATGGTCATGGCCGGCAGGGGATTGAGAAACTGGGGATAGAGCACCCCGAGCAGTGCGGCGGCCAGCTCGGGAAACTCGCTTTCAAGATGATGCTGAATCCGGGCGGTAAGAAAGGCGAAGGACTCGATGAGCCGCTCGATATGGGGGTCGGGGCATTGATCATCGCTCAGCTCCAGCCGACTCGCCACCTTTGGATACCGGGCCGCGAACTCCATGCCCATCCGGCGGAGATAGGTCAGCTCCCGCTTATAATACTCGAGCATGATCTCGCTATTGGCTCTCATGAACCTCCCACCCACCGCCGGTCGTTTGAAAAACAGTCAAAAAGGAGATGGGCTCCCGGGCCGATTCCGTCCGGAGCATCCCCTCGATCCGGACCCTCAGGCTTCGCTCGGTCTTCCGCGCCGGAATCACCTGGACCCGAACCCGGGTCAAGCGGGGCTCGAAAGCCTCGATGACCCGGGTGATCCGGCGGGCGAGGGCGGCCTGAGCCTCGTCGCTGACCGGCGTATAGACCGTCAACGACGGCATCCCGTAATGGATGGCCGTCAGCTCCCGGGTCTCGTCAAATCGGGCCGCGGTGAGCGAGGTCCGGGTGTTGAGCAGCCAGGTCAGGTCCCGGCGGAGCGTTTCCCTCAGCCCCCGCCGCGTTTGGGCGCGGAGGGGGCGGGCCTCCCGCTGGAGCCGGGGGGTCTCGTCGATCAGCCGGTCGATAAGGGAGGCCCGGAAATGGGGCATGGCTGGTTACTCGCCGATCTCGCTGGTCTTGAGATCATGGTAAACCTTCTGGACACCCTCGGCCTGGCCGTCCTCCTTCTTCTTGGAATCGTACTGATACGAAACCTTGGAGTAGGACAGGGAGAGGTTCTCGATGGGGATGTCCCCCGCTCCGCCTGAAATGCTGTAGTTCGAGATGATCACGTCGTTCATGATGATTTGCAGATAGAGGATCGAGGCATCCCCGGCGGCCCTCAGACAATCGATGGTCACCTCCTCGTACTGGTGGCCGCCCCAGTGATCTTTCAGCAGGCGCCGGGTGGCCTTGTCCATGTATTTGGTGATGGTCAGATTACTGTGGTTGGCCCGCTCGATGGTCGAACCCGTCGAGTCCCGCAGGGGAGAGGCCGGCTGAGAAAAGCCGTGGTTCCATGAAAGGATCTCGATCCAGGTGTCGTGATCCGTTTCGGTGGCCTCGCCTTCCACATCGTCGAATTTGATAAACATGTCAGTGGCCATGGTCAGATCTCCTTATGTATTCTTAGATAATGTCAGTTATGCCGTCAGGCGGCCGCCGGCGGCGGCAGCTCCGCCACCAGCCGGATGGAAGTGGTCAGCTCCTCGAGCTGAAAGTGGGGCCGGAGAAAGGCGACGGCCTTGTAACATCCCGGCTTACCGGGAATTTCATAAACATCCACCCGGGCCTCACGCAGGGGACGTTCCGCCTTGAGCCGCTGGCCGGCGTCGTCCTGGGCCAGGATGTAATTGTTGATCCACCGGTTGAGGTAATTCTGGAGCGTTTCGGCGGTCTGAAAGCTTCCGATCTTGTCCCGGACGATCGACTTGAGGTAATGGGCGAAGCGCGAGGCGGCCAGCATATAAGGCAAGACGGTGGAAATCCGGGCGTTGGCGTTGGCCTGGGGCGTGTCGTAAACCTTGGGCTTCTGGGTTGTCTGGCCGCCGAAAAAGGCCGCGTAATCGGTCCCCTTGCAGTGGACCAGCGTGATAAAGCCCAGGTCGTTGAGCTCCTTTTCCCGACGGTCGGTGATGGCGATCTCGGTGGGACACTTGAGCGCGATGTCCCCCTCGTCGGTCCGGAAGGTATGAGTGGGCAGCCCCTGGACAAGTCCGCCCCCTTCCACGCCCCGGATCGCCGCACACCATCTATATTTGGCAAAAGCATCGGTAATCCGTTGGGCCAGGGCCCAGGCCGAGTTCCCCCAGAGGTATTTCCGGTGATCCCGGCCGTCCACCTCCTCTTCAAAGGCGAGGCCCTCCACCGGGACCGTGTTTTCGCCATAGGGCAGCCGGAGGAGGATGTGGGGGAGGGTCAGAGCCACGTACCGGGAGTCCTCGCTCTCCCGGAAGGATCGCCACTTGATCAGCTCGGCGCTTTCAAAAATCTTGCTCAGGTCCCGGGGAATCCCCAGCTCCGTAAAGCTGTCCATGTCGAACATTTTGGGACTGGCGCCGGCGATAAACGGCGCATGAGCGGCCGCGGCCACATTGGACAGCTTTTCCAGAAGCGCCATGTCCTGGGGGTGGCGCCCGAATTCGTAATCACCCACCAAAAAGCTGAAAGGGTGACCGCCAAAGGTCCCGTACTCCTCTTCGTAGATCTTTTTAAAGAGCTGGCTCTGGTCGAATTCCACCGCCTTTTCCAGGTCCTTGAGCAGCTCGCCCTGGGTGGCGTTGAGGAGCCGGAGCTTCAGGGATGTGCCGGTCTCGGAATTCATGACCAGGAAATGAAGCCCCCGCCAGGAGCTCTCCAGATTCTGAAATTCCGCCGCGTGCATGATCTCGTTGAGCTGGTCACTGATGAGCTGATCGATTTGAGCGATCCGCTCGTTGATCATGGCGGCGGTGTCGCTTTTGACCTCCATCCCCTCTTCGAGGATCTGAGTCACCAGCTCGCCGATGAGGTCCCGGGCGTAAGGCAACTGGGATTCGTCATGGGCCATCCGCCCTTTCTTGACGATCCGGTCGAGCAGGCTCAGATCCTGCTCTTCGGTCGCGGTCTCCGCTCCCTGGATTTCTTTTTCTTCTGCCATGGGTGGGCTCCTTTCACACTTCGGTTAAACGGTCTTGGAAAAGCCTCATTGGGGGCGATGCCGGCATCGGTGCCGCCGCCCCGTTATTCTTCGGTTTCATCCGTATCCGCCGGCTCATCGTCTTCCGCCGGCTCATCGTCTTCCGCCGGCTCATCGTCTTCCGCCAGCTCATCATCTTCCGGCGGCTCATCGTCTTCCGCCGGCTCATCCGTTTCGGCGACATCTTCATCAGCTTCCGCCGGCGCGGCCGGCTCCGCCGACGCTTCGGGGGCATCGTCGGAGGTTTCTTCGCCGGCGAGGGTTTTCAGCTCTTCCAGGCTTTCGGTGCTGGCCACCACGTCCTGGATGAGCTGGTCAAGGTCATCATTGCCGTCGAGCTTGGTGGTCAGATCGGTCAGCCGCTGGCGGGCCTCGTAGAGCTTCCGGAGCGGCCGGACCCGCTTGACGATGCTCACCGGGTCGAAGTCGTCCATCTCGTTGAATTTCAGCTCGATGTTGAGCTTTCCCGCCTCGTCGGTCAGGCGGTTATCGACCTGGAAGACGAGCCGGGGGCCGATGGCGGCCATCACGTCGTTGAAGTTGTCCCGGTCGATCTCCACGAGCTTCCGGTCCCTGAGCTTGGGCAGCGGGGCCTCGGGCATCCCGGAAAGGTCCGCGAGAATTCCGCAGACCATCGGCAGCTCCTTCATGACGATGGCGTCACCGATCTCCACGTCATAGGTGATCTGCACCCGGGGGGGACGGACGCGGTCGAGTTTGTGTTGCGTGCTTTCGGTCATGATCTCCTCCCCGTCGGACCCGGATGGGGCCCGACGCTCAGCGTGGCTCGATGGGGTTAGCCCTCATCGGACGGCTCGTCCCCGTCGCCCTCCGATAGGGTTTTTAGCTCTTCTAGGCTTTCGGTGCTGGCCACCACGTCCTGGATGAGCTGGTCGAGGTCGTCATTGCCGTCGAGCTTGGTGGT
>CAZWGY010000279.1:0-6291 GCA_964633575.1 uncultured Desulfobacteraceae bacterium | reverse complement strand
GTGGCGGCTTTCAGCCCGTCGGCGGCCTCGCCGGTCCGGTCGAGGAGGTAGAGGCCCGGGGGAAGCCCGTCCACGCCGTGGACGAAGATGAGGAGATGGGTCCGGGCCGGCCCCAGTCCGATGTCGAAGGGGGCGATCCCCCGGCGCGGGAGGGTCTTGTCGAGGATGGCGAAAAAGGTCTCCCGGGAGATCCGGCCCTCCGGGGTAAAGGCCACCGCGCTCCGCCGTTGCCGGATGATCCGGGCGGCGGACAGGGGGCTGCCGGGGTCGGGCCGGAGGTCCCGGTCCGGGAAGACGGGGGGCAAGATGTCGTTTTCCGGAGCCCGGGCCTTTTGGGCGGTGGTCTCGATGATCTCCCAGTCCACCGTTGAGGGGCTCAGGGGGGCCGGCGTTCCGGTGAGCGGGATGGCTGAAAAGGCCGAGACGATCTCCGGCGTGAGGCTCCGGGGCACGGGGTCGGGGCCTGAATGAACGGCGAGCAGGATGTCGGGGTGCTCGGCCTCATGGGGATGCCAGGGGGTCCGGTCGAGCCCGAGGACTGTCGCCACCGCGTCGTCGGAAAGCTCGGTCAGGGCGGTCAGCTCCCAGCCAAAAAGCCCCGCCGCGAACCGGAGGGCGGCCAGGGCGTGGCCCACGTCGTGGTTGCAATAGCGAAAGGCCCGCTCGCCGTATTTCCAGGATTCGCGCCAGAAGATGCTGGTCAGCCCCACCAGGAGGGCCGGTTGTCCGAAATGAACCGCCAGTCGGTCGCTCAGGTCATCGGGGAGATCGGCCCGGCGCTCCAGGGCATGGTGGAGCGGGGCGTAATGGTAAAGCCCGGCGGGGAGGTCGGAAAGCGCGGGGAGGATCAGGTGGACCTCGGTGGGATGGAGATTCCCGCTCGACGGGTTGATCCGAAGGGCCCAGCGGTTGCCGCCGTAAGCCTTCCAGGCGGACAGGGCCACGGAGAGCTCCAGAAGCCCGGCGGCTGATGCCCGGCAAAACGGTTGAGCCGGCGCCCGGTTTCCTTTATACAGGGTGTGATGGTCGCCCGGCGGATCATCTTCCAGAAAGGGAAGCCGTTCGACCGGGGCGCCCTCGTATTCCCGGAACGGATTCGGCTGGTTGGCCCAGTCCATGTGGCCGGGGGACCGGGCATAGCGATTCATAAGGTGTTGGGTCCGGTGGTGATATCGGATCACGGCATCGAGACCCGCCTCGGCGTGGTCAGTGGACATGGCTTCCCCCTTTCGATTCGATGGATTCCGGGCGGTCAATAAGCGACAACAATTCTACCATGAAACCCAACCCATTCCCAAGAGGTGAATGTGACACGAGCGCTGATTACCGGCATCACCGGGCAGGACGGGGCCTATCTGGCCGAGCTTCTGCTCAGGAAAGGCTATCAGGTCCACGGGGTTAAACGGCGGTCCTCGTCGTTCAACACGGCCCGGGTGGACCACATCTACCGGGACCTCCACGAGGAGGACGTCCGGTTTTTCATGCACTACGGGGACCTGACCGACGCCACGAACCTGATTCGGATCATCCAGGAGGTCAAGCCCGACGAGATTTACAACCTGGCGGCCCAGAGTCACGTCCAGGTCTCCTTCGAGACCCCCGAATACACGGCCAACTCGGACGCCCTCGGGACCCTCCGCCTCCTGGAGGCCATCCGGATTCTGGGTTTGGGGGATCGGGTCCGGTTCTACCAGGCCTGCACCAGCGAGATGTTCGGGAAGGTCCAGGAGGTTCCCCAGCGGGAGACCACGCCCTTCTACCCCCGGAGCCCTTACGGGGCGGCCAAGGTCTATAGCTACTGGATCACCGTCAATTACCGGGAAGCCTATGGCTTTTTTGCCTGCAACGGGATTCTCTTTAACCATGAATCCCCGATCCGGGGGGAGACCTTTGTCACCCGGAAGATCACCCGGGCCGCGGCCCGGATTCATCTCGGGCTCCAGGATCAGCTCTACCTCGGGAACCTCGACGCCAAGCGGGACTGGGGCCACGCCCGGGACTATGTCTGGGCCATGTGGCTGATGCTCCAGCAGGATGAGCCGGACGACTTTGTTATCGCCACCGGGGAGTCTCATTCGGTCCGGGAATTCGTCGAGCGGGCCTTTGCTCAGGTGGAGATCGAGATCGCCTGGGAGGGGAGCGGAGTCGATGAGGTGGGACGGGACCGGGTGTCCGGCAAGCCCATCATCCGGATCGACCCTCGATACTTCCGCCCCACCGAGGTGGACGCGCTTCTCGGGGACCCGACCAAGGCCAAACGGACGCTCGGGTGGAAGCCGACCATCGGTTTCGACGAGCTGGTCACCCGGATGGTGTCTGAAGACCTGAAAGAGGCCCGCCGGGACGTGGTTTGCCAGGAGCAGGGCTTTTCGACTTACAACCGCTTCGAATAGGGGGGATGATGGAGCGCAATCCACGGATTTACGTGGCCGGCCACCGGGGGATGGTGGGGTCGGCCATCCGGCGGGCCTTAATCAACAAGGGTTATGCCCCCCCGATTACCCGGGACCGGGCCGATCTGGATCTCACCCGGCAGGCGGCGGTGGAGGCGTTTTTCGACGAGACCCGGCCTGACTACGTCTTTCTCGCGGCGGCGAAGGTCGGAGGGATCTGGGCCAACGCCACCCGACCGGCCGAATTTATCCACGCCAACCTGGCCATCCAGACCCACGTGATCCACGCGGCCCACCGGGTCGGAGTGAAACGGCTCATCTTTCTGGGCTCGTCGTGCATCTACCCGAAACACGCCCCTCAGCCCTTATGCGAGGAGCACCTCCTCACCGGCCCCCTCGAGCCCACCAACTCAGCCTATGCGGTGGCCAAGATCGCCGGGATCGAGATGTGCTCGGCCTACGCCCGTCAGTACGGAGACCGGTATCTCCCGGTCATGCCGACCAACCTCTATGGCCCCGAGGACAGCTTTGACCTCGAGGATTCCCATGTCCTGCCTGCCCTCATCCGGAAGTGTCATCTGGCCAGGCTGGCCGCCGCCGGGGACTGGGAGGCCATCGGCCGGGACGAGGCCCGGTTCGGTCCCATCCCCGACGATTTCCGGGCCGCCTGCATCGCCATCTCCAAAGACCGGGGCGTCGATCACCCGCCGATCCCGCCGGATACGGATCTGCCGCCCCCGGCCCTCCTGCTCTGGGGCACCGGGACCCCTCGCCGGGAGTTTCTCCACGTCGATGACCTGGCCGACGCCTGCATCCACCTGATGGAAACCCATGACGGCACCGATCTCGTCAACATCGGCACCGGGAAGGACATTACCATCCGCGAGCTGGCCGAGACGGTCAAGGAAGTGGTCGGGTTCGACGGCGGGGTGACCTTCGACCCCGCCCGGCCGGACGGGACGCCGAGAAAGCTCCTCGACGTCTCCCGGCTGGCGTCTTTGGGGTGGCGGGCCTCCATCGGGCTCACCGAAGGCATCCAACGGACTTATGCGTGGTATCGGGACCGGGGGTGATCACCAACTGTTCAGCCATCCCAACCCGAACAGGGCCCCGTTTCCCAGGACGTGGACCGTCACCGGGGCCGTGAGGCGGCCTTCGACCTCGTAGCAGAGGGCAAAGAGAATCCCGCCCACCATCTGGGTCAGCGGGAGGCCGGTGACGCCGTGGGCCAGGACAAAGACGAGGTTGCTCAGGATCAGAGCGCAAAGGACCCCCCACCGGCGGAAAAAGCCGTAGAGATAGCCCCGGAAGAAAATTTCTTCGGCGACCGGAGCGATGACCGCGCCGGTGAGGAGATAGAGGGCTCGGTCGGTCGGGTCCGGGGGCAACTGGACCCGGATCATCTGAAGGGGGCTGTGCCCGGCCAGGGCGAGAACCCCGGCGGCGATCAGGACGAGGAGCCCGAACCCGCCCGACCAGATCAGGCCCCGCCGAATTCCGGGGACGATCTGCTCAGGGGCCAGACCGATGGCGCCCGGGCCGCCGGCCAAGACCACCGCGACCGCCATCAACAGGACGATCTCGACGGCGCGGACCGCGGCCAGCGTCACCATCGATGGCAAAAGGCCCAGGGAGACGATCCCCCCGGCCACGGTCTCGGCGGCCAGGACGACCATGAGGGCCAGCCAGAGCGAGGTCAGGTTGATCCGGTCTGGCGCCATCCAAGTGCTTTCATTGCCCGATAGGCATACCCCTGGACATACCAGTGGGGAGAGGTGGTGACCACTCCCCGGAGGACGGGGATCGCCTTCCGGTCCTTCCGGAGCCTGAGCCCCGCGCAGGCCTGATAGGCCACGCCGATATGGTCGTCCCTCGCCAGCGTATAGAGGCCGGCCAGAGTGGCTTCCGACCGGCTGGCCATGAACGCATGAACCAGCCAGTACCGCTCAACCACGTGAGGGCTTGTCAGGAGCTTCGCCCAGTCGAATCGGCCGTCGATTTCGATCCGCTGTTGAGCGACGGTCCGGAGCGCCGCCACCCGAAGATCGAGTTCCGGCGAGTGGAGCGCCTGAACGGCGGCGGCGGGCTCCAGCGGCGGGCCGGGACTCCGGTATTCGGCGGCGGCCAGGACGGCGAGCCCGACGGCCAGGCAAACCACCGCCCCAACAACGGCGGCCCGGTTCGCGGACAGAAAAAATCCCGCCACCAGCCGGGCCGGCGCGTAAACGACAAGGTAGGCGACGAGTCCGGTGACGGTGACAAGCGATATGAAGGTGAATTCCCGGAGGGCCGCGTTCCGGTCGGTGGCTTCCGAATAGGCGTCGAGATACTGATCCGGCGACCGGAGAAACTCACGCACCGACGCCCCGACCGCCAGGTCCAAGGTATCCCCGAGGATGACCGCGCCTTCCGTAACCGACAGGGGGAGGTCCACCGGGGCACCGGGGGCGTCGATGACCAGGTAATCCCTTGAGATCAGAAGGGGTTTTATCCGCTCGACGGCCGCCGGGTCCGAGCCGGGGGCGAACCGGCAAGCCCGGATCAGCTTTTGCCCGGTCGATTTAAACGCCTCGGCCGGATAGAGAGTGTAGCGGTAATAGAAGTCGTGAACGGCGAGGCCCGCCGGGGTCGAGAGCAAAAACCGGTTCCGGATTTCGGAAAAGGTCCGGGCGGTCATGTACCCGGTCCCGAGTCCGGCCAGGATCGCCAGGACGACGAGATGGCATAAGATGGGAACAAGCCTCGGGCGGACGCCCTCGGCGGCCCGGTGGGCCGGGGGGAAGACCACCATGGGGATCACGAGGAAATAGGCGCTGGCCCAGGGGTTGAAACCGTTGATGTTCTGGTTGACGATTGCCCCGAGCCAGACGAGGGCCAGGCAGACCATGGCGATCCGGCGGTCCCGGTGAAGCGGAACCTGAAAGGCCAGGGCGGCGAGGATCGTCAGGAGCGTGATCATCGCGCCGACCGTGGCCGTGAAGAAGAGTCCCCCGCCCACCGCTGAACCGAGGGCATCCAGGGTGTCGATGGTCATCCGGTTGGGGACCGGGAGGTAACCCGCGTCGGCCACCGCCGTCATCCTGGCCGCCAGGTTGCGGTTGGACTGGGCCACGTGGATCGTCGCCACCACCTGAGCGGCGGTCAGGCCGGCCAGGAGGGCGGCAACGAATCGAATCCGGCGGCTATCGAGGCTCAACGCCCAGAGCGCCGGTTTGCCGGCGGATCAGCCAGACCAGGGCATAGACCAGCGGGGTGTCGAGCAGGGCGATCCCGAGCTTGATAACCCACTGCCCCACGATCAGCGGCCAGACCGGCAGAACCCCGTAAAAGGCGATGGTGACAAAGAGAAACGAGTCGATGAGCTGAGAGGTGGCCGTCGAGAGGTTGTTCCGGAGCCAGAGGTGCCGCTCGCCGGTGATCCGCCGCCAGAAGTGAAACGCCCAGACGTCGTGGAGCTGGCTGACCAGATAGGCGGCAAACGAGGCGATGATGATCCGGGATGTGGCGTCCAGGATCGCCGTGTAGGCCGCTTCTCCCTCCCAGAACGGGGCCGCCGGCCAGGCCAGGCTGAAGCGGACGAGTATGAGGACGGTCAAAAGCGCCGCGAAGCCCCCGAGGATCGTCTCGCCGGCACGACGCTTTCCCCAGATCTCGCTGATGGTGTCGGTGACGATAAACGTGACCGAATAGGCCAGGACCCCGGCGGGCACGAAAATCCCGCCCACCGTGATGATCTTGTTGGCCAGAATCGAGGCGATGGTGATGCTTCCCACAAAGACGCTCACCAGAAGAATAAAGGCGCGGTTGGGGGCGTCCCCTCGGTCCATTGTATGCTTTCCTTTCCGCCGACTGGGTGCGGCGCTACCGGGTTTACCCATTTTTTCAGTCCTGACCCCCC
>CAZWGY010000278.1:1790-6304 GCA_964633575.1 uncultured Desulfobacteraceae bacterium | reverse complement strand
TACCGGCCCTTGTCCATATAAACCAAATTGCCCCGGATCATCTTTTCAAGGTCCTGAATCCCAACCGGCAAAAACTTGGACATGCCGCATTCCCCTTTAAGGTGAATGCTCGTTCGGCGGTTCATCTGGTCCACCATCCTATCACTTCCCATTCGGACCCACTGATTAGTGTCATTCCCCCATCACCGCTCCACCATGAAATCCCGCCGGGCCGACGAAATGCTGACGGTGAAGCCGGCGATGACCACCAGGAGCGACATGACGGTGAGGACGAGGAAATCGGTGGTGCCCGCCTGGGGCACGGCGATGAATTCCACCAGAAAGACGATGAAGATCATGAGCGAGAGGGTGTGGTTGATGATGGTCGATACCGACGACCGGACCGACTTGAGGATCTCGAAGTAAACCAGGTGGAGGCTGACGATGATCAGCAGGGTGCTCACGTCCAGGGAAAAAACCGCCCCTGAAACGAGGCGAAACTCGAATAAGGGCGATTCCAGGAAGGATGGGGCGTCGGTGTCGGCCGATCCGGCGGTGAACACAATAATGTTGTAAGCGATCAGGGGGATCACAAAGAGCGGGAAGTTAGCCAGAATTTTCGTGGGTTTCAAAGGCGGTGTCCTTTCATTTCGGCGGATGAGCGCCGACGGTTACAATGAGCGGGTTATCCCGCTGCCCCCGTCCGGGTGATTTCGAACAGGGTAATCTCCGGCGGGGCCCCGATCCGGATGGGCGGTCCCCAGGTTCCGGTGCCCCGGCTGACGTAGAGCTTTCCTCCGCCCGGCAGAGCGTGAAGCCCCCGGTTCATGGGGTATTCCAGGCGGGTGATGAAGTTGAACGGGAAGATCTGTCCGCCGTGGGCGTGGCCGGAAAGCTGGAGGTCGAAGCGCTCGGCGGCCCCGGCGGCCACCGTGGGGCGGTGCTTGAGGTAGAGGGTAAACCGGTCCGACCGATGCTGGGTCAAAATTGCCAGCTCCCGGTTGTCGGTGATCCCCAGGTGCTGGTCATCCACCCCCACCACCGTCAATTTGTTCCCGATGGCCCGCCCCGTGTTTCTCAGGACCCGGAACCCGCTCCGGGTGAGAAAGTCCGTGGCTCCTTCAAGCCCGGCGTAGATCTCGTGGTTCCCCACAACCGCATATTTGCCCAGGGGCGGGTCCACTTTATTCCACAGCTCGCTCAGGCCGTCCAAATGGCCGATCTCGCCGTCCACCACGTCGCCGGTGGCCACCAGCAGGTCCGGCTCCAGGTGGAGCAGCTTCAAGACGATGGGCGCCAGGGTCCCCTCCCGGTTCATCAGGCCGAGGTGGATGTCGGACACCTGAGCGATCCGGAGCCGGTCGGTATCGGCCGGGAGCTTCTCGGTGGTGATCCGGACCGTCTCCACCCGGATGTTGCCGGCCTCGGAAAACCCGTAAATGGTGGCCGCGACCGTCAGGGCCATGACGATCCCGGCCGAGACGGTCCCGTGGAGAGAAAACCGGGGCACCGCGGCGATGACCTTGGACAAAAGAAGGTTGACGATCTCGTAGAGGCCGATGACGGCAAAGGGCCATAAGGCCAGAAAGATCAGCGCCAGCCAGAAGTAGCCCACCCAGGCCAGAATCCGGGCCGGCAGCTCGATTCCCCGGTCTTCGAGCAGATGGATAATCACCGGGGTCACGATCATCAGGGCCATCCAGACGGCCACGGCGATCCGGCCGACGGGGTGGCCGGCCAAAAGCGGGTAGATCCCCCAGTAAACCAGGCAGTGCATGGCGGTGTAAATCGACAGAACGATTAACAAAAAGGCGATGAAGCTCACGTCAGGCTCCTTTATCGGGGGACGGGCCCCGGAATCGGTTTGGATTGACGGACAGCGCCGGGGCATTGCCGCCGACATAACGCTTTTTTATCACAGTCCGCCCGGTTTTCAAAGCCCGCCGGCCCCGGATTCGACCAATCCATTGTGGACGCCGGTCCCGAAGCTTGTTATAGACGTTCATGTCCAGATTCCGGTCGCGATGTTCCGGCCCGCACCGGGTCCGTCGGGAGGTCTGCCATGAAAACCGCCTGTTTTCTTACCATTGTTGTTCTGCTGACGCTGTCGGTTTCGGCCGAAGAGACTTTGCTGGTGACGCCGGCCAGAAAGGAGATCGCCCTGACCGGCTACACCCGGGCCGACGCCGTCGTCACCATCGCCTCGGAGGTGGCCGGCCGGGTCCTCTCGGTCGGCTACAACGTGGGCGACCCCGTGACGTCGGCGCCTTTTGCCGAAATCGACCCCACCTTCATCGACTTTCAGATCCGGGCCTCCCGGCAATCCCTCGACAAGCTGGCGGTGGCCCGGCGGAAAAGCGATTCCCGGGTGGCCTACCTCGAAAAGGAGTTTTCCCGGATCGACCGCCTCCACAAGGGAGACCGGGCCACCGAGGTCCGGCGGGACGCGGCCAAGGAAGAGCTGGATCAGGCCCGGCTGGAAGGCGAGACCCTGGCAGCCGAGGCAACCGCGCTCCGGATTACCCTGGACGAGCTTGAGGAGCGCCGGCGGCGGCATCGGGTTCCGGCGCCCGAAGGCTTCGTGGTGGTGGCCCGTATGGCCGAGCCCGGCGAGATCGTTTCAGCCGGAACCCCCCTGGGCCGGGTGGCCGATTTTCGCCAATTGGTGGTGCCGCTGGCGGTGACATCCGAAACCCTGGATGCCATCCGGAATCTGCCCGACCCCTTCCCGGCGACCCTGGCGGATCAGGCGGTCCAGGCCCGGCTTGACCGGGTCAACCCGGAGTTCGACGAAAAGACCCGGAAGCTGGCCATCGAGATCGCCGTCAGCGACTTTTCCGGCCCTCACCGGGGCGGCCTCCCGTTCTCCCTGAACCTGTCCGTCCCGGCCCCGGGGCTCCGGGTTCCCCGAGCCGCCGTGGTCAACCGATACGAAAATCCCCGCGTCACCCGAAGTGACACCGGCGAGACGGTCCCCGTCCTCGTCCTCGGCGAAGCGGACGGTCACCTGATCATCCAAAGCGACCCCCGCCTCCCGGTGGGCACGGCCCTGGCGTCCCCGTGAAGCCCGTCGTCCGCTTTTCCATCCGGCAGGCGGTCTTCATCAACGTCGTCTTCGTGATCCTGACGGTGGCCGGCGCCTTCTGCCTGTTTACCATCCCCGTGGAAAACATGCCCAGAGTGGACATCGGGAAGGTCTTCATCCACACCGTTTACTTCGGAGCCTCGGCCGACGACGTCGAGCAGCTCGTCACCACCGAGATCGAAGACGCTCTGGACGGCCTGGAAAACGTCGAGTTCATCCAGTCCGGCTCCTACCGAAATTTCTCATCCGTCCAGGTCAAGTTCATCGACGATACCGACTATCCGGACATCTACGACGAGCTCCGGTTCCGGACCCTCAACATCCGGGACCAGCTTCCGGAGGGGGCCGACGAGCCGATCTTCTTCTACCTCGACACCCACCAATGGCTCCCGGTTGTGGTGGTCAACCTGGTGGGCGACCTCCCCCAGAAGAGCCTGAAGCTCATGGCCGAGGAGCTCAAGATCGACCTGCTCAACGTCGCCGGGGTCGAAAATGTCGATATCAGCGGCGAGTACGACCGCGAGTTTCACGTCTCGGTGGACCCGGCCCGGCTCCGCCATTACGGCGTCACCTTCGACCAGGTGAGCCGGGCCATTGCCTCGGCCAACACCAAGATCCCCACCGGCCGGTTCCGGAAGGCCGCCGGGGAATACATGCTCGACGCCGGACAAAGGCTTTCGAGCCAGGCCGAGGTCCTCGATGTCATCGTCCGGCGGGACGGCGACGGGAACTTTGTCCGGGTCCGGGATCTGGTCACATCCGCCCGGATGAGTCACCGGGACCCGTCCACGATCCCGTCGGTCAACGGCGATGACGCCCTCCGGCTCCGGGTCCTGAAGACCACCGACGGCAACGCCGTGGATATTTCGGCACGGGTTAAAGAGCTTTCCCGGGAGTTCATCGAAACCCACCGGGGCGAAGGAGTCGGGGTGGTCTTCACCAACGACTCCACCTTCGAAATCAACGACTCGGTGAAAACCCTGGGCGGAAACCTGATCCTCGGCATGAGCCTGGTCATGGTGGTCCTCTGGGGCACCCTCGGCTTCCGGAACGCCCTCCTCACCGCCGTCGGAATTCCCTTCGCCTTTCTCTGCTCGGTGATCATCATGCGGGTCGCCGGGGTGACCCTCAACACCATCACCCTCTTCGCCTTCGTCCTGGTCACCGGAATCATGGTGGACGACGCGGTGATCATCATGGAAAACGTCTTCCGCCATCTCCAGATGGGCAAGACCCGGACGGCGGCGGTGGTGGACGGGACCGCCGAGGTGATGCTCCCGGTCTTCAGCTCGGCCCTCACCACCGTCGTGGCCTTTCTCCCCATGCTGATCATGACCGGGAGCACCGGGGACTTTTTCGCCTACATCCCCAAGACGGTGACCTATGCCCTGATCGCCTCGCTCATCGAGGCGCTTTTCATCCTCCCCATCCACATCCTCGACTGGGGGCC
>CAZWGY010000278.1:0-1690 GCA_964633575.1 uncultured Desulfobacteraceae bacterium | reverse complement strand
TACGAGGACGAGGATTACCTCCGCCACACGGGAAACAACTACGGGCAGATCGTGGTCACCCTCCCCGAAGACGCGGACCGGAATTTCCCCGACAACCCGGACAACGACCCCATCGCCCACCTTTCCTACATGCGGGCGAAGATCGGCGAGTTTGTGGCGGCGAAATACGCGGACGCCGAGGTCGTCCCGACGGTCCGGATCTTCGAGGAAACCGACGGCCCGCCCACCGGGAAGCCGGTGAATATCCGGGTCACCGCCGCGACCATGACGGCGGCGGCTCATGCCGCCGAAACGATCCTCGGATTCATGCGCGACGCTCCTGAGCTGACCGATCTCGTGGACCTGACCGACGACCGCCCCGAATCCCACCGGATCATCCGGTTCACCCCCCGGTCCGAAGCGGTCTTCGAGTACGGCCTCTCCCCCGGCGATGTCACCGCCATGGTGGCCGGGGCCTTGAACGGCCGGCGGGCCGGCGCCTTCCGAACCGCCGACGAGGAGGTGGACCTGATCGTCCGCCTGGCCCGAACCGATGACACGGTCGGCCGGGGCGGACTTGATGACCCCCTGGACATCCTGGACGTCCCGGTGGTCGAACACGCCGCCGCCCCGGTGCTGTTGCGGGACCTCGTCCGGGCCGAATACGCCACCGAGCCCAACGTCCGGAACCGGTACAAGGGCCGGCCCACCGTCAGCATCACCGCCGACCTGGCGCCGGGAACGAAGCTCTCTTCGGCTCGAGTTCAGGTCCTGGTGGACCGGTTCTTCCGGGAAAATCGCGCTGACCTCCGGGGGGCGACCCTCTCCTACGGCGGGGAGTTCGAATCCACCAGCCGGTCCTACACCTCCCTCACCTTCGCCTTTTTCATCGCGGTCCTGGCCATCTACATGATCCTGGCCTCCCAGTTCAACGACTACTTCCAGCCGGCCATCATCATCAGCGCCGTCTTTTTCGCCTTCATCGGGGTGGTGATGGGGCTGTTCGTGACCCGGACCATCTTCACCATCGGCTCCTTCATGGCCATCGTGGGACTGGCCGGGGTGGCGGTCAACGATTCCCTGCTGATGATCGACTTCATGAACGTTAGACTCCGGCGGGGCCGCCCGTTGCGGGAAGCGGTGATCGAAGCCTGCGCCGCCCGGATGCGCCCGGTGCTCATTACCACCGTGACCACCATGCTGGGACTCTTGCCCATGGCCATCGGAATTCCCCGGAAATCGATCTCCTGGGCCCCCATGGCCACCGCCTTCGTGGCCGGCCTGTGCAGCGCCACCCTTCTGGCCCTCCTGATCATCCCGGTGGAATTCGAGGCCATCGAACAGCTCCGAGACCGCTTCCGCCGACGTCGCCGGGAAGAATGAAACTTCCGCGCCGGCGGATCATCATGTTAATATTGTCTCGATTTTCGGCTTTGGTCCCTTGCGTCCCTGAATGCCCTTTCATGGGACAAATCGTTTCCGGCGTGTTCCCGAAACCTTTGAGTGCCCGGCATGGCAATCCGGACAAGCGCGGCCAAACGATCATCAAATCCAATCGGAAGGAGAAAAGAATGAAGACCCTGCCCATCGGCAAGTCGTCTTTCGAGAGCATCCGGACCGGAGAAGAGCTCTATGTGGACAAGACCCGGCATATCTTCAAGCTGATCGATAGCGGGGACTATTACTTCCTCTCCCGCCCCCGCCGGTTCGG
>CAZWGY010000277.1:0-6329 GCA_964633575.1 uncultured Desulfobacteraceae bacterium | reverse complement strand
CGGGGCGGGAAAGATGCCTGGGATGAGAACAAGGGCATCATGCGAGTGAGACACCATCGAAATCGAAATCGAAATCGGGATCGGGATCGGTATTCCCGCCGTCCCCAGGCGGGCCGGCGTGTTGAACCCGGCATTGGTCAAAGCTTGTGCCATCGCGCTTTGTTTATCCGCGGATAGACCATTGCGCATGTTGATGCACCTCGCTCTTCTCCGGTCCAAAGCGTGTGTAAAGCGCAGCCTTTAGGGGAGGGGTTAGACGGCCGGGGCTTCAGCCTCGACCGCCGTGATTTTCAAACACCATTTGAAAGGAGGAGGCCATGGCCGGAAAGAAGACATCGGATTCGACGGCGACCGAAGGGAATGTCCCTCAGTTTCCCCGGATCGGGGCCCGTGCCGAGGACGCGAACCCGGCGATCCGGCTTTTCGGCCGGCGGTTTTTAAAAGAGCAGACCGACATCGAGTATCTCATCGAATTCCTGTTGCTGCTCACCTCCGACAAAACCATCGGGGAGATGACCCTGGCGGGCGCGGATCATGAGAACTGGCATGGCTTTCCCACGGGGGATCAGCTCCTTGACTGGCCCGAGAAAGCCCCTTTGGGGTATTCGCCCAAACCGCGATTGATGCTCAAGCTCTTCGCTTTTCTCGCCAATTCCAACCTCGAGACCCGTCATGAATGCCACCGGGAAAAGCACCGGGAGCTGATCGAGCGTCTCCGCGGTCAGGTGGATCGGGCGTCCCGGCTCTCCCCGGATGACACCCTGTCGATTGTGGAAAAGGTCCTGGTGGGGTTTATCGGCCTTGGCGGGGACCGGACGTGGTGTACCCATTCCTTTATTCCCCTTGCTCCCCGGCTGATCGCGGGGGAGTCCATCTGGAAGCGGTCGGCGGGCTTGCGAAACCCTGGTCTGACCTGGGAGGACGCCTGGGACAAAAAGCTTTTCACCTTTACCGGGCACGATTTTCTCTGCCGGGGCGGCGAAATCCTCTATCTTCAACTCTGCAACGTCTTTCAGAAGATCGCCACCGACCCGGAGACGGTCCGGTCGTTTGAGGCGGCCATGGGGCATCCGGCGGGGACGGCCGAGGGCCTTCGGGACCGGCTGGAAAACGGGCTCAAGGCGGTTTTGGGGAACAACCCGGCGCCCATGCTCGACCAGATCGCCGGCTGGGTGGAGGCGGGCGGGGCGGCGGTGCTTCCCGAGGATCGGGGCGCGGCGCCCCGGGCTCAGTGTGGCTGGTGTCCGTCGGAGAGCTGGCCCGAGGGGTATCTTTTCGGCTATGAGCTGGCCAACATTGCCGAAGCCATGCTCGATCCCATTGAAAAAGTCGAGATGCTCAAGCTCTGCTGCATCTTCCAGGTTTTGCGGACCCTGTCGGCTCAGGCGGCGCGTTACTGGCCTGCGGCCCCGGACGGGAAAACGGGAATGACGGGGTATGCCTGGATCGTCACCGCCCCGGACACCCGGAAGCAGGCCTTGAAGGAGATCAGCCATTGGAACCTGATCCGGGTTCAGGAGATGATCCACGACGCCATCCGGACCCGCCATATCCAGAGTCTCAAAAAGGAACAAACCTACAAAAAAGGGGATGAGCAGAGTTCGGGCCTGTTTCTGATGCTGGCCAAGAAGATCGGGTTCGTGGTCCCGTACAAGGGGCCGGGGGCCCGGTTTGTTCTAAACGAGCACCTTGCCCGGTATTTTGTCCTGGCTCTTCTCCGTCCGGGCCGGCGGATGACTCTCAAGACCTTTCAGTCGCTCCTGTTCCGCCATTATCGAGCGGCGATTGACGGCGATCCTCTTGCCGAGGCCATCCGGTGGACCAACCCCAGGAGCGGGACCGGCGAGCTGTCGGCGTCGGCCCAATGGTTCGAGGAGCTGCTCCGGGCAACCGGCTTTCTCATTCCGCTCTCGGACGCCGTCTCCCTGGTCCAAAACCCCTTATCCGACATCCAAAGCACGCAACGGAACGCATCATGAAACAGTTTTCGCGGACGCTGATCGAGTTTTTAACCGGCCGGCTGAAACGGGTGGCCAAGGCTTCGGAGACCCGGGAATACCGGATTTTTCTGGCATCTTTTCCCCCGGCCATTATCCACGACGTCGGCCGGGCGGTGGAGGATTACCTGCTGGGCATCGACCGGGACGTGGAATTCGTCTTTCGGATCGGGCACCATCTCTGGATGAAGTGGCAAAGCGCGGCGGATAGCGGGAGCGAGCCGGTCTTGCGGGAGCTGTCGAGCCTGGGCTGGGTGGATACGGAAAACCGGCTCACTTATTTCCGGAACATGAAGTGGTCGCCGTCGAGCGGCAAGGATGCCCTGGTGGTGGTGCTGGCCGGGGTGGACCGGGCGACCGACAGCGCGAGTTTGGCCGATTTTTTCCAGGTCGATGCCCGGACGGTCTGGACCGAGGCGCTCGGGTCCCGGTTCCATCCCTGGTTGAAATGGAAGCTGGAGGCGGACCAGATCCCGGCCTCGACATCTGATCTCAAGAAAATGGATGAGCTGCTTCAGATTCTCCACCGCCATTTCGCCGGTGACCTCTTGCGGATTTCCGAATTTCTGGATCAGGTGAGCTTTTCGGACGCGATAACCGGCGAAGACGCCCTTCGGACGCTTTACGGCAACCTCGACTTCTGGGGCCTGCCGCCCCTGAAATCGATGATGACGGCCAAATGGGCCGACTACGTTTACGATACCATCGATTTTTTCCGGTACAAGCCCTTTTTGAAAGAGAGCGACCGCAAGAAGGCCCTGAAAAAGATCGGAACGTTTCTGGACGACAACTCCCCCGCCGACCAGGAAAAGCTCCTCTCCCTGTCGGCCGAATTCACCGATGCCGCTGATTTTTGCGCCTGCCTGACCGACTATATCCAGACCAACTCGGCGGCCGCCCGAAACCGGCTCTTGAAAACCGATTTCGGACCCGTTCAAGACGCCATTTTCAAGGTGAAAAAGAAAAATAATGGACCCCCAAAACCCAAGGTGACACCGATCAGCGGCCCGCCGGTGGAGGCCGTTCTGACGGCGTTATGGGATACGGTGGCGGAATTCAAGAAGGATTGTACCAAAAAGGACATCCGGCCCGCCGAGGTGCTTCGGTCCATCAGGGTCGTTGGGCGCGGCATTGTCGAGCGGCCGACGGAAGGCGCGTCCGAGGAGTCGGACGGCCCGGAGGTGATTGCAAAGAGCATCGGCGGGATCGACGCCTTTTTGAATGATAAGTTCATGAGCACGGGATTCGGGGCGTCGGCGGGGGCTTCCGGGATTTCCGTGACCTTCGACCTGCTCAATTCTGATATGTCCAGCAGGACAAACCGGACCGCCACCCCGCATCTCGAGTTCGAGGTGAAGATCGAGCCCGACGGGGAGCCTGGCCTGACCCGTCGGTTCAAGTGGTGGATGGAGGACACTCATCCTCTCCGGAATCTCTGGTTTCTGGCCGGCGTGGTGGCGAGCAAGCTCAACCAGGTTCGGGGGACCTGGCTGCCGGTCTTCCACATCCCCCATTACGCGGAACTTTTCACGGCCCCGGACGCCGATGAGATGATCCGGATTCTCAACATCGGGCTGGGCCGGCTGGAGGTGGTCAATCTCCTCGGGCGGGACGACCTGGCCGGTCACCCCGGGCTGTCATCCCGGATGGCGGTTCTCTCCGATGCGTTCGGGGCCTTTGTCAAGGGGGTGGCGGGGTCGGGATATTTCGCGGCCATGGCGTCGGAGTGGCCCGGTCTGAAGGCGGCCTATGCCGATCTGTTGACCCATCTGATCGAAAACTGGGAGGAGGGTCCCGGTTCGCCGGCCTACAAGGCGTTTCTCCTGACCGAGGCGCCGGAAAGCTCGGCCGTGAATTACGGCTGGCTCCCCTATGTTTCCTCGGCGGTGATCACCGGCCTTCACCCGGCGCTCCTGGAGATGCTTCACGAGCGGGATGCCTTTCTGACGGAGGCCTGGCAGCATCGGGTCCGGTCGTTTCTCGAAGACGACACCGGCCGGAAGATGACTCCCCGGGGCTGGCGGGACATCCGTGACCTGGCGACGGTGAGCAATCCCCTGTTCGGCATCCTGACCAATTCGGAAAAGCGGCTGGATGCCCGGGTGGAGTCTTTCGGGATGATTCACCGGATCGGGACGCCCCCGGCGAGCGGGGCGACGCTGATGACCAAGGTCCTTCAGCGCTATGACGCGCCGGAGGATGACGGCATCGACGGCAAAGCGCTTTTCCGGGAGAGCCGGGAGTCCCGGGTCATCCACCAGCTTTTGAAGCAATACTGCCGGATTTATCCGCACTGCCAGGACGGGATTTCCATCGCGGTCCTGAACGCCAACCGGATTCAGCCGGTGATCGCCGGGGTGGATGAATTCCTCAAACGGCGGTTCACGGTGGCGCGGAAGGGCGAAATCGAGGGGTATCCGCCGTTTCATCTGTCGCTTTCCTGTTTCGTCAACCTCTCCGAAAGCCGTGAGGTCTCCCGGTGGCTGAGGGAATGGCAGGCGTATTGGGACCCGGCGACGGGAGCGACCCAGTATAAGTATTATCAGCATTGCCGTCCGGCGCTGTTCCAGAAGGTGGTGGCCGACCCCCGGGAATACCTCGGGCTGATCGGATCGTCGGATTTCGAGGCGGACATCGCCGTCCTCTTGAGCTTTCTGGACGTTTCGGGCGGGGGGAGCGACCTGGTGAACGCGCCTCCGTGCCCCGGGCCCCCGGTTGGAAAGGCCCTCCGGCGGTTCCCGGTGGTCGAAACCCCGAGGTGCGTGGACCAGCAGGCCGCGAAACGGCTGGTCCGGGGCCGGATCATCAGCAACCGGCATTTCGAGCTGGCCACGCTCCATTCAGAGCTGACCGCCCGGTTAAAGCATCCCGACGTCCCTTCGGACCGCCGTCACCTGGTGGTCTGCGAGGGGAGCTATGAGCCCTGGGTGGAGATCGTCAACCGGCTCCACGAGCGGGCCACCTGGGTCCTCTGCCTCGACCCGGCGGTGGACGAGCGGTTGATCGCTCACGATTATCGGAATTCATCCGACCGGAACAAGCGGAGCATCATCGGGTTTGCCTCGGGGGTGGGCATCCATGGCGAGCTGAACTTCACGGTCTCGACGGAGCGGGCGTCCCTGGGGGATATCCACCGGAAAATGGCGGACAAGGTCAACGAGATCTTCGGACCGTGGGAGCCCGGCCGGCGGAATGCCGCGGCCCGGCTGATCGTGACCCAGGCCCGGGCCCTCTCGGGCCTCTCGCTGGTTCAGGCCACCGGGAAAGGCGAGCAGGTCCGGAACCTGATCGGATACGGGGTGGTCCGCCGGTGCCTGCCGCCGCCGGCCGAGCCGGCCGGGGACCTCCTGCTCCGCGACGAGCTCGTGGTCCTCGACACCTATTACCACTGGTTCGACAACGTGGAGGACGGAAGCGATATGTATCCGGACCTTCTCCGGATCGTGGCCTTCGTGGATGCGGGGGACCGGGTCCGGGTCGAGGCGACCCTGTTCGAGTGCAAGGTTTCCAGCGACGTTCTCCGGTACCTCGAGACGGCCTGGAGCCAACTGGAAAACGGTCTCCATCACCTGATGGCCCGGTTCCGGCCCTGGCACCCGGACGCGGAGATGAGGTTTGACCAGCGGTTCTGGTGGTCTCAGCTCCAGCGGCTCATCGCCAACAAGGCGGTGGTGAGCAGCGGGGACCAGGCCCGGGCCACGGCGGCCCTGGAAAAGCTCGGCAACGGGGACTTTTCCATCGCCTGGCAAGCGGCGGCCCTGACGGTCCGGACCGATGGCGGCGGGGACGATTTCGCGGTGGATCAGACCTGGTCCTTTCCACTCCCGTTTGCCGAGGGGACCGACGGCCCGTCCGAGATGACCATCCCGGTTATCTCCTGCGGCGGCCCGATGATCGCCCGGCTGGCCGAGGGAGACCGGCCATGCCTCCCCCTGGACCCGGATGCGTGGTGCCGGGTGATGCCGGGCGACCCCGGCCAGGGGCGAGAAACGGCCGGGGATGAGCCGACGCCCCCGGACGGCACGGCATCCGAGACCGTTACCCCGTTCGAAAAGACCGGGACCGACGATCTCCCGAAACCAATCGATCCGAAGCCGGAGACCGGGGACGGAAAGACCGACCCGCCGCCGGATGTCCGCCCGTCGGCCGACCGGATCTTTTTGGGCCGGTCCGACAAGGGCGGGGAGATCTTCTGGGAGTACGGCCATCCCGAGCTGACCAACCGGCATCTCCTGATTTTCGGCAAGTCCGGGGTCGGCAAGACCTACGCCATCCAGGCGATCCTCCTGGAAATGGCCCGGGCGGGGCAAAATGCGCTGATCATCGACTACA
>CAZWGY010000276.1:0-6355 GCA_964633575.1 uncultured Desulfobacteraceae bacterium | reverse complement strand
GCGCCCGGTCCCGGAAACGGGCCCCGCCTAAATCAAAAACGGGCCTTCCGCAGCGTGCGGAAGGCCCGTTTCATTGGCGATGCTGAATTGGTCGGCCGGACGCCCGGTAAAGAGAGCACCGGGCGTCCGAATGCCGTGGGGTCAGACGGCGACCTCCTCTTTGATGGAGATGGCCATCTTGTAGAGGATGGTCAGGACCAAGGCCCCGATCCCGTAAACCCCCAGAGTGATGATAATTTCGGGCACGGTGGGGATGTACTCGGTGACCTCGTGAAGCGGGTTGGGGATAAAGCCGGCGGAGATCAGGCCGAGTCCCTTGTCGATCCAGGTGCCGATGAAGATCGCGATGCAGGCGACCGCCAGGGTTGCCTCGTTCCGACGCACCTGGGGAATCACGAGCATCAGGATGGCGAAGAGCATCAGTCCCATGGCCGTCCACATCCATGGAATTAAGGCGCCATGGCCGTGATATCCAACGAAGAGGTATTTGAAATGATCCATGTGTTCGGGGAGCTGGCTGTAGAAGACCGTGAAGATCTCGCAGAGGAAGAAGAAGACGTTCAGGATGATGGCGTAGGTCACGATCTTAGCCAGGGACTGGATCTGCTCGCGGCCCGGATCAAAGTTGGAGATCCGCCGGATGAGCAGGCAGAGGAGAATCAGCAGGGACGGGCCGGCGGCAAAGGCCGATGAGAGAAACCGGGGGGCCATGATGGCGGTGAGCCAGAATCCCCGGCCCGGCAGACCCGCGTACAGAAAGGCGGTGACCGTGTGGATGGAGACCGCCCAGGGGATGGAGATGTAGATCAACGGCTTGACCCATAAGGGATAATGAACCCCGTGCCGCTCGGCTTCCAGGACGTTCCATCCGATGAGGAGGTTGAGCAGGAGATAGCCGTTCAGGACGATCATATCCCAGAAGAGGACCGAGTTGGGCGTGGGATAGAAGATCACGTTGAGCATCCGGACGGGCTGCCCGAGGTCCACCAGAACGAAGAGCAGGCACATGAGCACCGACGGGATGGCCAGAAACTCGGCCAGGATGGTAATCCGGCCGAATGCCTTGTAGTCGTGGAGGTAGTAGGGCAGCACGACCATCACCGCGGCGGCGGCCACGCCGACGAGAAAGGTAAGCTGAGCGACGTAAAAGCCCCAGGAGACATCGCGGCTCAGGCCGGTGATCCCCAGACCGGTGGTGAACTGCCAGAGATAGCAGATGGTCCCGACGCCGATGACCGTCAGCAACACCGCCAGCCATCCATAGTATTTTTTGCTTCCTTTAAGCGCTAGTTCAAGCATGACCACCTCATATAATGTAGTAAACGGCCGGTTCGGTGCCCAGGCCTTGTTTCCGCCGGATCGTAAAGTTTTCACTGATCAGCTTCCGGACCTCCGAGTCGGGGTCGTAGAGGTCTCCGAAGGCGATGGCACCGTTGGAGACTTCTACGCAGGCGGGCATCTGGCCGACGGCCAGCCGTTCGGCGCAGAAGTTGCACTTTTCCACGACCCCCCGCATCCGGGTGGGAAACTTCTTGTTCTCTTCCTCGATAAAGGGCTTGGGGTCGAAGAAGTTGAAGCTCCGGGATCCGTAGGGGCAGGCGGCCATGCAGAATCGGCAGCCGATGCAGCGGTGGAAGTCCATGAGGACGATGCCCTGGTCGTTTTTAAAGGTTGCCTTGGTGGGGCAGACCCGGACGCAGGGAGGGTTTTCGCAGTGGTTACAGAGCACCAGAAAAGGCATGTGCTCGATGTGCTCATCCATGAACTGAGAGGCTTGACCGGGGAAGGCGTGCTTGAATTCAGTCTCCCAGATCCATTTGATCTCGTGGCGCTTGTTTTCCATCTCCGGGACGTTGTGGACCTTGTGGCAGGCCTCGATGATCGGCTCAACGTCGGCGGGGGAGGTGAGCTTCCGGGTATCAATGACCATGGCCCATTGTTGCGCCGTCAGAGCCTTTTCCCACCGCTTCGTCGACGGCTCGGCGGGGGCGGATCCCGATGCCGCCATCGCATCGAACGCCGGCTTGGCGCCGAGGCCCAGCGCGGAGATGCCGGCAAACTTCAGAAACTTTCGTCTGCTGTCTTCCATTATTCCGCCTCCTTCGGGTTATCGATGTGACAATCCCAGCAGTAGGGATCGACCGACGAGTAGTCATGGCACCGGTCGCAGAACTTGTCCTTGTTGGAATGACAGTCCAGACAGGTATTGGACAGACTCATATAGTAGGCCTTGTGTTGGTCTGGATTGACATAAAGCCGCTCGCCGTCCCGGACCACCCGATCTCGCCATTCGTCCAGAAGCTGCATGTGATCCTCTCGCATGAATTCGGTCTCCCGGACGCATTTCTCGGCTTTTTTGGCCACCTCGGTCAGCTCCAGCTCGGGGGCGGGAGCCGCTTTTCCGAGGTTGAACCAGAAGGGGAACGTCACCAGCACCAGGAAAATCACCAGCCCGGCGATGACCTTTTCCTTGTCGTAGATCGTTTTGTTACTCGGCATCGTCTTCCTCCATTCCCGGCAGGTCCTCCCCGCGGAGATCGGTGGGCCGATCATGCTCACCGGGCACCACCAGCGCGTTGGCCACCAGCTCCGCCATTCCCGTCACATCGACCTCGGGAACCCAATACTCCATAAGGGCCGGCAGGACCGCCCGGTCGATGGCGCAGACGCAGGCGAGCATGTTCACGCCGAACTTGTCGTGAACGTGCTGGACGGCGTTGGCCCGGGGCAGCCCGCCGGTGAGCCGGAGCTCCATATCCTCCCCGGCGTTCAGGCCCGACCCGCTGCCGCAGCAGAAGGTCTGTTCCCGGATCGTGTTGGGGGGCATCTCGTAGAAGTTATTGCACACGCTTTTGATGACGTACCGCGGCTCCTCCAGCATGCCCATCCCTCGAGCGGGGTTGCAGGAATCGTGGAAGGTCACCTTCAGGTGGTCGTTGCGCCTGGGGTTCAGCGGGAGCTTGTCGTGCTTGATCAGGTCGGCGAGAAACTCGGCGATATGGACCATCTTGGTGGACTTGGCGTTCTCGAACCGGGTTCCGGTGATGGGCGAGCTCGGCGTCTCCAAAAAGTCGGCCGGGCCGTTAAGCGTGTCCATATATTGATGGATCACCCGCCACATGTGGCCGCATTCACCCCCGAGAATCCACTTGACCCCCAGCCGCTTGGCCTCGGCGTACATCTTGGCGTTAAGCCGCTTCATGGTCTCGTGGGATGTGAAAAAGCCGAAGTTGCCGCCCTCCGAAGCATAGGTGCTCCAGGTGATGTCGAGCCCGTACCGCTCCTTCAGATAGTGGAACAGGAGCATATACCCCATGCAGGTGTATGTGCCCGGGTCGGCGAAAACGTCTCCGGAAGGAGTGATGAAAAGGATGTCGGCGCCCTTTTTGTTGAAATTCGGCTCCACCCGGACCCCCACCATTTCCTCGAGGTCATCCACGAAGAACTCGAGCATGTCCTTGAAGGCGTGGGGCTGAATGCCGAGATGGTTTCCGGTCATGTAGCAGTTGGAAACCGGGGTGGCGATCCAGTCGATGTTGAGTCCGAGGAGATTGAGGAGCTCCCGGCCGAAGATGGTGATCTCGGCCGTGTCGATCCCGTAGGGGCAGAAGACCGAGCAACGCCGGCACTCGGAGCATTGAAAAAGGTAATACCACCACTCCTTGAGGACGTCTTCGGTCATGGGCCGGGCTCCGTTGAGCCGGCCGAGGATCTTGCCGACGGCGGTGAAATCATTCCGGTAAACGGACCGGAGCAGCTCGGCCCGGACCACCGGCATGTTCTTGGGGTCCCCGGTGCCGATGAAAAAGTGGCACTTGTCGGCGCAGGCCCCGCACCGGACACAGATATCCATGAAGACTTTGATGGAGCGGAACCGGTCCAGGCGCTCCTTGAACCCTTTATGGATGATCTCCTGCCAGTTCTCGGGCAGCTTCCAGTCGCTTTCGGCCGGGTTCCACTCCCGAGCGAAGGGAAATCCGAGAGTCTTTTGGCTCTTGGGATTGGCCGCGTAACAGTACATCCCCTTCCGGATTTCGGTGGGGGTGTCCATCCACGGCTGATGGGGCGGCTGGTGCTCAAGCCCGCCCAGAATCTCATCGGGTTTCGGCAGCTCTTCTGACATGGGGATTATGCTCCTTTTTCCACTGGCAGGCCAGCGTCAATCATTTTTTCTCTGAAATCGTCCTCGTACTCCTCGTAGGTGTGGACCTTGACCGGATGGTTCCATGGGTTGACGTGGCGCACCGCCCGGCTGTTATTGGGCAGGTTCCGGGTGGGGCTCAGGAAGATCCCGCCGACGTGCATCAGCTTGCTGAAGGGAAAATAGGCCAGCAACACGGAGACGAAGAAGAGATGGACATAAAAAATCCCGCTGACCGCATCCGGAATCGTGGGCCGAAACGTGACCAGCCCCATGGTCAATTCCTTGATGGCCACCACGTCCACTTTGACGATGTACCGCATCATGATGCCGGAGACGGCGATGCCGATAATCAGGAACAGGGGAAAGTAATCGGCCGCCAGGGAGATGTAACTGACCTGAGCCATGAAGATCCGCCGGAGCAGGAGGTAAACCGCCGCCACCAGTAAAACCGCGCCGGACAGGAAGAGACCCGGCATCAGAATCTGAAAGAAGCCGTCCAGAGCCTCCAGCCAGGTGACGAAAAAGGGCACCGGCTCGGCGAAAAACCGTAGATGCCGGACCACCACCACGGCAAAGGAGTAATGAAAGAGGAGCGCCGCCAGCCAGAGCCATTTCTCCCAGCGGTAAATCATCCGGTCGCCGTGCTGCTCCAGCCGGATGTTCCGGAAAAGCGATCGGAAAAGCAGGATTTCCAAAGCCATCCGGATAATGACCCCGCCCTTGGTGTAGGGCGAATCGGTGTAGCTGTGCTGAATCCAGGGGAGCGTTTTCTGCTGCCCGCAGGTGGAAGGGATGCGGAAGGGAACCGGAGACCGGGCCCAGTCAACGACCCGGTAGGTGAACCCGACCACGAAGACCAGAAAGGCGAGGTACGGGATCACCACGCCGAACAGCGTCTTCATCCCTGCCACCTCCGTGCCCGCGTAAGCGAGCAGGCATAGCAGCAGTACCGCAATCAGGGAAAACATGTACTTTACATTCATGGAATCCTACCTCTACTCTATGGTTTTACTCAGATCCGGTCCGTCTTCCGGAATTTCCCGCACCAAGCCTGCCCGATGAAACGCGCTGTAAGTCCGGTTCCGCATTTCATTGGCCTTGATCTGATAGACTTTCTCCTTACACCGCATATAGACGTCAAACGCCATCAGCCCCATGTCGTCGATCCGGCCGTCGATCTCGGTCAGCCCGTCGGCAATGGGCCGCTCCGATCCCCCTTTCCCCACTTGATCGCGGATGATGGCCTTGAGGGCAAAGACGAATCCCGTGGCCCGAGAGGGGGTAAAACTCTGGACCGCCCGGATGCGGATGATGGGATCAAGACAGGCGACCACCTCGTCGGGAACCATGTCGGCCAGGAGCTGATCGAACAGCCCGTTGAGCCCGCGGATCGTGGTGCTGCCCACGGGGTTGGCAAACGGGTCCCGCCGCGACTGGAGAAACCGGGCAGTGTCGGCCGGATAGGTCCGGGCGACCGCCTCGAACCACCGCTTGATAATGGTGTCCCGCTTATCGGATAAAACTGTTTTAAGGTGCTTATTCACGCCCGTCTCACCCTTGTGAATCGATAACCCGCCGACTTATCAGGCTAACGCGATGCAAAAAATTCAATGGTAAAGTCGCACCGATTCGACTTTCAAGAGACGAGCTATAAACAAATCATCGTATGATGTCAAGACTTAATCGGAAAAGGCCCGCGGGACCGGTACACCAGCCCCTTTCAACCTACTGGTAAAGCTTCTTCCAGGGAGCCCGCCGGACCTCCCGGCAGTTGGCCAGAGCCAGATAAAACGCCCCCACGGCCAGCTCGGCACAATGGTAATGATCTTCCGGAAGGGTCTCCAGGTAATCCGCCAGGGTTTCAGGGGAGATATCCCAGGCATCGGCCAGGGTCCGGCCCTCGGCCAGCTCGGCACAGGCATTGGCACAGGCATTGGTGAAGATACACCCGTTGATCCGGTAGGAGACCGACCCGATCCGGTCACCGTCCAACGCCAGGTAAAACGCGATCGTGTCCCCGCATTGCCCGGTCTTCTCCCCGAAACCGTCCGGCCGGGCCACCGTCTCCTGGCGGTCCGTCCGAAAGGCCATCTCCAGAAACTTGAGCGAATGGGATTGCCAGAAATCGACCTGTTCTTCAGTCATCTCAAGGTCCTTAACAATCTCTTTGGGTTGTCGGTAAAGCCGCCCCCCCGTCATCGGATCGAAAGT
>CAZWGY010000275.1:0-6360 GCA_964633575.1 uncultured Desulfobacteraceae bacterium | reverse complement strand
GGTGATAGGTGATAGGTGATGGGTGATGGGTGATTTTTCCTCGTAATTGGTTTGAACCGGTAAACCTACAATCATTAATCTAAAATCTAAAATCATAAATCTAAAATCACAAACCGGAGGGATACCGACGTGGTCACCGCCTGGACCATCTTTATCACCGGCCTGTCCGGGGTCTTTATCGTCATGGCCGTTCTCTATGGCGCCATTCGGATCACGTCGGCCCTGGTGGGCCGACGCGGGCGCTCATCGGATGGTAACTCATGAGCCCCCTGACGACGATTCTTTATAATTCGGGACTCCTCTACCTCACCCCCGGCATGCTGGTTATGTGGGCGGTGGGCGGGGGTCTCATCTACCTGGCTGTGGCTAAGGATTACGAGCCGTTGCTGCTGTTGCCCATCGGCTTCGGGATCATTCTGGCCAATCTTCCCTTAGCCGAGCTGATGCGGCCCGGCGAGGGGCTCCTCTGGCGGTTCTACCATTACGGCATCCAATGGGAAATCGTCCCGCCGCTCATCTTCCTGGGACTCGGGGCCCTCACCGACTTCGGCCCGATGCTGGCCAATCCCCGGCTGATCTTCCTGGGCGCCGGAGCCCAGGCGGGGGTCTATTTCACCTTTTTTATGGCCCATCTGGCCGGCTTCAGCCTGGCGGAATCGGCCACCATCGGGATCATCGGCGGGGCCGACGGGCCGACCACCATTTTCCTGGCCACCCAGCTCGCCCCCCAAATGCTCGGGGCCTGCGCCGTGGCCGCTTACTCCTACATGGCCCTGGTCCCCATCATCCAGCCGCCCATCATGCGGCTGCTGACCACCGAGGAGGAGCGGCGGATTCGGATGAAGAAGTCCCGGAAGGTGACGACCCTGGAAAAGCGCCTCTTTCCGATCGTGGGGACCCTGGTGATTATCCTCCTGGTTCCGGCATCGGCGCCGCTGATGGCCATGTTCATGCTGGGGAACCTCTTCCGGGAGGCCAAGGTGGTGGAACGGCTGACTCACGCGGCCCAGAACGAGCTGTTGAACATCGTCACCATCTTTCTGGGGCTCCCGGTGGGGGCGACCATGAACGCCGAGAGCTTTCTTCAGCCCCGGGTGATCTTCATCTTCTGCCTCGGCCTGGTGGCCTTCGGGATCTCGACGGCGGCGGGGATCATCCTGGCCAAGCTGATCAACCTCTGCTCCCGGACCCCGATCAACCCCTTGCTTGGAGCGGCCGGGGTCTCGGCGGTCCCCATGGCGGCCCGGGTGGTTCACAAGGTCGGGGCCGAGGCCGACAAGAAAAATTACCTCCTCATGTACGCCATGGGGCCCAACGTGGCCGGGGTCATCGGGACCGTGGTGGCCGCCGGCATTTTTCTAACTCTCATCGGCTGACCCGCGACCCCGCGGCTCAGCTTCCGGAGGACCGATATGGCACAAGAAGTGACCGCCCCCCTGGCGGGGAAAATCGTCGCCATCAATATGGCGGTGGGCGACACCGTTGAAGAAGATGAGGACATCCTTGTCATCGAGGCCATGAAAATGGAAACCCCCGTTTACGCCCCCTGCGACGGGACCGTCAAGGAGATCCGGGTCCAGCCGGGCGCCGAGGTCGAAGAAGACGACGTCCTGGCGGTGATCGAGGAATCCTGAACCCCGAGTCGGAGCAACCCATGCGACCCTATTTCGAGACCATGACACCGTTTGGATCGGCACTGAAAAAGGGGCTGATCAAGCGGACGGAGGACAACCGGCAAGCCGTCGAACGCGCCGAGGAAGAGATCCGGGATGCGGTGGAAGCCGTCAAGTCGGCCGGCTTCCCGGCGGAAAAGATCAACCAGCGGGGCCAGCTCACGGTCTGGCAGCGCCTGGAGCTGTTGATCGACCCCGGCACCTGGTGCCCGCTCCACACCCTCTACAACCCCGCCGACAACGAAGAGGGGACCACCAACGTGATCGACGGTCTGGGCCGGATCGCCGGGCGGTGGGCCGTGGTGATCGGGTTCGACAACAAGGTCATGGCCGGGGCCTGGCTGCCCGGACAGTCGGAAAACATCCTCCGGGTGACCGACCTGGCCCGGCGGCTCAACATCCCCCTGGTCTGGCTGGTCAACTGCTCCGGCGCCAAGCTCCCCGAGCAGGAAAAATTCTACGCCAACCGTCGCGGGGCGGGGACCCCCTTTTTCCGGCACGCCGAGCTCGAGCAGATGGGCATCCCGATCCTCGCCGGGATCTACGGGACCAACCCGGCGGGGGGCGGCTACCAGGGGATCAGCCCGACCGTCCTCTTCGCTCACAAGGACTCCAACATCGCCGTGGGCGGGGCGGGGATCGTCTCCGGGATGGCGCCCAAGGGCGGCTTTGACCGGGAAACGGCGGAAGACCTTATCCAACGCGCCAAAACCTTCAAGGCATCGCCCCCCGGCACCGTCAGCACCCATTACGATGAAACCGGGTTTTTCCGATACGTCTTCGACGACGAGGAATCGCTCATCGACGCTCTCCGGGAGACCATGGCCGAGATGCCGGCTCATGCCCCCCGGTTTTTCCGGGTGGCCGAGCCCCGGGACCCGGCCTTCCCGCCGGAGGACCTCGACCGTCTGGTCCCGTTGAACCCCAAAACGGTTTACGACGTCGACGAGGTCATCGCCCGGCTGGTGGACGGGAGCGAGCAGATGGAATTTCGCCCCGGATACGGCCCCGAGGTTTACACCGGGCTCTGCAAGATCGACGGGTTTTTGATGGGGGTGATCGGGAACCGGCAGGGGTATCTCGGCAAGGGCTATCCCGAGTACGCCGACTATCCCGGCATGGGCGGCAAGCTCTATCGCCAGGGGCTTATCAAGATGAACGAATTCGTCACCCTCTGCGGCCGGGACCGGGTGCCCATCGTCTGGGTCCAGGACACCACCGGGATCGACGTGGGCGACGCCGCCGAAAAAGCGGAGCTGCTGGGCCTCGGCCAGTCTCTCATCTACTCCATCCAGTCCACCGACGTTCCCATGATGCTGCTGGTGCTCCGGAAAGGCACGGCCGCCGCCCACTATCTCATGGGCGGCCCCACCGCCAACCGGCACAACGCCTTCACCCTCGGAACCGTCGCCACCGAAATCTACGTCATGCACGGGGAAACCGCGGCGGTGGCCACCTATTCCCGGCGGCTGGTCAAGGAGCACGGGGCCGGCCGGGACATTGATCCGGTAATCGATTCGATGAACCGGCTCGCCGAGGATTACCACGCCAAGTCCAGGCCGCTTTTCTGCGCCCGGACCGGGATGGTCGATGAAATTGTCCGGATGGCCGATATCCGACGTTACCTCGTCGCCTTCGCCAATGCCGCCCACCAGAACCCCCGCTCCATCTGCCCGCACCATCAGATGATCTTGCCCCGGATTATCCGGGGGTAGACGAAAAACGGCGGCGCCGGTCAAACCGGGGCGCCGCCGTTTCATGAGATCACGGTCGGGTTTTACCTCCTCTGAGGCTTACCAGTCGATTTCGACACTGCCTGAATATCCCCTGGCGTAACTTACGTTGTCATTCTGGGTTTGGACTCTCCATCGGACCTGGACGGGGTTTTTCTCCTGATTGATCTCTTCAATCCATTGAGCCGGCAGCGTGACTTCCTTAATACTGGCCGGCAGACGGAGAGACAGGAGGTCGCCTGCATCCGGGCTCCAGAACGTGATTTGGAACTGATCGGCCATGCCTGAAAACGCCCACGACAGATGGATGCTACCATCCGCGTTCCATTGATAGCTCATCGTGGCCGGATCGATGGTCTCCATAATGGTCTTGCCGGGAAAGTCGATTGAGTAGGTCAGCAGATCTCCCTGGGCCGTCGTCACCTCGTAGGTGTATTCCCCGGCCGGCAGCTCCATGTTCTCATCCACCATATAGATGCTGAAATAAGCATAACTGGACCACCCTGTGTACTGTAGCTCATCCATTTCTTCATCCCATCGCCCGTTTAACTGTCTATCGGCACCAAACAATCTTGTTATGTCGATCATCTCCCCGTTCGGACCGAAAAGTCGGACATCCACGATATCACTTTCAGCGATGAGCCCCTCACCCTTTGACGGACCGACAAATCCTTGGTATCGATTGTCTTCCGAGTTGAAATAGGTCCGGTACTGAAGATAGGCGCCATCGATGAAAATCATATCTTCAAAAGTCCCCCAGTCGATTTCAACACCGCCTGAATATCCCCTGGCGTAGTTTAGCCAGTCATCGTTGTAATTCCGCGTCTGGACATTCCAGATGACCTGGGTGGGATTTTTCGCCTGATTGATCCAATCAATCCAGTCAAATGGCAGCGTGACTTCCGTTACACTGGTCGGCAGACGGAGATTGAAAAGGTCGCCCGCATTCGGACTCCAGAACGTGATTCGCAACTGATCGGCTACGCCTGAAAACGCCCACGACAGATAGAGGCTGCCATCCGCGTTCCATTGATAGCTCATAGAGGCCGGATCGACGGTCTCCATCATGGACTTGCCGGGAAAGTCGATTGAGTAGGTCAGCAGATCCCCCTGGGTCGTCAACACCTCGTAGGTGTACTCTCCGGCCGGCAGCTCCATGTTCTCATCCACGAGCCTGATGCTGAATCCGGAGTCCTCGAGCCACCATTCATCCCCCAGCTCGTCCACTGCTTCGTCCCATTCCGCCCACATATAGCTATCCAAGTAGAAGGATCGGTTTACGTCGATCAAATTGCCGTCAGGACCGACCAGGCGGATGTCCACGACATCACTTTCATCGATGAGCCCGTTACCCTTGAACAGGCCGATCCATCCCTGATATCGATTGTTTTCAGCGTTGAAAAAGGTTCGGTACTGGAGATAGGCGCCATCGATATAGATCGTATCTCCAAAATGCCAGGGGATCTGAACGGACCCGCTGTACCCCCGTGCGTAATTCATGCCCTCCGAATAGTTCCGGGTCTGCACGCCCCACCAGACGTTGTGGGGGTGTTTTTCCTGTGTGATCTTGACCACATCCTGGGCGGGTATCGTAACCTCCGTCACGCTGCTCGGCAACTTGATCGTCAGGACATCTCCAGCGCCCCAGTTCCAGAACGTCAACCGGAATTGATCCGCAAAGCCTGAAAACTCCCAGGACAGCCAGAGACTGCCGTCCTCATTCCAGCGATATTCCATGGTCTCGACATCAACGCGATCGATATCCATCGATCCGGGATAGTTGACCGTCGTCCCCACTGTGTCGCCTTCGCTGGTCCGCACTTCGTATTGATATTGACCTTGCGGTAAATCGATTTCATCCGTCAGACGGATGCTGAAGGCGCAATCTTCTATTTCGTTCATTGGCCCCAGCATGTTATTAGACTCATCCCAAACTATCCAAAAGTACTCCGCTTTATAGAAACTTGAATCGATATCCATTTCCGCCCCATCTGGCCCCATAAGGCTGATTTTAGAGATATCGCTTTCGTCGACAGTCTTTCCGTCTTCGTAAATACTGATCCATCCACGAGAATGGTTATCCGCTGCATCAGGATAGGACCGGTACTGAATGTATGCTGATTCGACGGCAATGCTCGGCTCTTCCTCCTCCACGGCCTCTATGGACTCGCTGTCATCACATCCGGTTGTCATCATTCCGATCATTGCCGCGAAAACGATAGCCCACAAAAGTTTTTTCTTCATCTCCATGTGTTCGTCTCCTTCTTCTGTTTGGCAACTGCTTCAATTCAGGTGCTCTTTTTACTGCTCCGAAAATCTGAAGTTGACTATGAACACAATCATTCACACCACCTCCCTTCCCCAATCGTTATTGGCTTGATTTTTTTGATAGACGCCCAACTATTTGTTTTCACAATACATCAAATCCATAGGTATTTGTTTTGGATATAATTTCAGAACTTGTAACCATACACCTCGATCCCGCTTATGTTGCCGGGAATAATGGCGAATAAACAAAAAGCCCCGACGGGATTTATAATCCGCCGGGGCCAAGCTATAGCAGTTTAAGGGCCATAGTCGTCTTTCTAATTAAAATTTTTGCCAATTCCTACTCTGTCATAAGCGATAGGAAAAATCCTCTGATTTGTCAACCCAAAAAATCATTGAGGAAAGGGAAGAAATGGCGTGAAGCTCCCCGCGTCCCACCATGGCAAGACGCGGAGGTGGCGTAAGAGGCTTTGCCACCGCGGTGTTAACGGGTCCAGGGGCGGCGAGCTTTCTCTATTTCCGGGTCAACTGAACGGACCCGTCCCAGTCATCGGGCAGGGTTTGGGGATCGATCTCATCGATCCGGCCGAGCATCTCTCTGGCGGCCGGGTCATCGGGGCGAAGCGCCAGGGCCTCGCGGAAGCCCGCTTCCGCCGCCGTGAAATCCCGGTCGAGATAGGCCCCAA
>CAZWGY010000274.1:4685-6387 GCA_964633575.1 uncultured Desulfobacteraceae bacterium | reverse complement strand
GGGCCTGCGCCGGGCTCCGGGCGAAGTCCATACCGCCGTAGAAGAGCAGCCCCACCGTGGAGACCTGGGGATCGTGGTCCGCCGTCAGGGTTTGAGCCGGGGCCGCGTTGATCTTGACTTCTTCCACCATATTGACCATTATAATAGACGTGAAGTGCTTTTGTGGCTATTATAATGGTCAATTCATCCGGCGGGGACGATCATGAAAAGCAGAATCTATTCCGGTTACACGCGTGAGGCAGCGTTGCTCCTGGGCAAGCAGATCCGGCTGGGCCGGAAAGAGCGGAAGTGGACCGAGCAGGAGCTTGCGGAACGGGCGAACATTTCCCGGGCCACGCTGAGGAAAATCGAAAACGGCGAGTTGAGCGTGGCCATCGGGCTGGTGTTCGAGGCCGCCGCGCTGGTTGGGGTCAAATTGTTTGATCCGGAGAGGACCTCTCTGGATGCTCACCTTGCCCGGACCGATGACAAGCTGGCGCTGCTGCCGCGGGCCGTGCGACAGCGCGGAAAGACCGTGGATGATGACTTCTGATGAAATCCCGAGCCATGCGTTTGTCTGGATATGGCCGCCCAATGAAACCGAGCCGGTCGTGGCGGGCAAACTGAGCGCCGAAGGCGATGCGCTGCTGTTTAATTACGGCAAAAGCTATCTGAACCGGGACAATGCCATTCCCCTTTATGCGCCCGAGCTGCCGCTGCAAAGAGGGGTTATCCCCTTGTTGCCCGGCCTCTCCATGCCCGCCTGTCTCCGGGATGCCGCTCCCGATGCCTGGGGCCGCCGGGTCATCATCCACCGGAAATTGAATCTGAAAGGAACCCGGGCTGATACCGGTGATCTCAATGAGCTGACTTATCTTTTGGAGTCCGGATCAGACCGGATCGGGGCTCTGGATTTTCAGGCTTCCGCCACGGAATATCTACCGCGTCAATCGGCCAATGCCTCACTTCAGGAATTGGCGCGGGCCGCGGAGCACATCGAAAAGGGGCTGCCCTTGAGCCATGAGCTCTACCAGGCTCTCCAGCACGGCACATCCATCGGTGGCGCCAGGCCCAAGGCGCAGATCGAAGCCGATCAAAAAAAATATATCGCCAAATTTTCTTCAACCACCGATCTTTACAGCGTTGTAAAGGCCGAATATATCGCCATGCGCCTGGCGGATAAGGTCGGACTCGATGTGGCGCCCGTGTTCCTGACTCAAACCATGAACAAGGATGTGCTGCTGATCGAGCGATTCGACCGGATACCAACAGCCGCCGGCTGGCGGCGCAAGGCCATGGTCTCCGCGCTCACCATTCTCGGGCTGGATGAAATGATGGCCCGCTATGCGGGCTACCCGGAGCTCGCGGAAATCATCCGCCACCGCTTTGCCGATGCCGCCGCCACTCTGCGGGAACTCTATTCGCGGCTGGTCTTCAATATTTTGTGCGGCAACACCGATGATCATGCCCGAAACCATGCCGCCTTCTGGGACGGTAAGGCTCTTCGGCTGACCCCGGCTTACGACATCTGCCCTCAGCCCCGAACCGGCAATGAAGCCTCTCAGGCCATGGTTATTGCCGAGGGCAACCGAATGAGCCGCGTCTCCGGGTGCCTGAATGCGGCCCCGCATTTTCTCCTCTCCCGTTCGGAAGCCGTCGCCATTGCCGAAAGCCAGCTCGCCGGTATCATCGACAACTGGGACGCCGTCCGCAAGGAAGCCGA
>CAZWGY010000274.1:0-4585 GCA_964633575.1 uncultured Desulfobacteraceae bacterium | reverse complement strand
CTCAGTCGTCGCCGAGGCTGAACGGCATCCTATTCAAAAATATGCTGGTAAATATCGGATATGTAAATAATGCCGACCGGCTTGCTTTCTTTCACGATGGGAAGCCGGCGATATTTGTGTTTGACCATCCGGTCGAGAATCACCATGATGTGCTCGTTTTCATCGGCGGCAACCACATGGAGGCTCATGACCTGTTTCACGGTTTTTGTTTTCAGCAGATTGACGGCATCATTGAGGCGGCCGGCCCAGGGCAGCACATCGGCGTCGATGCCGTAATTCAGGAAATCGGGCCGGAGGTGGTAAAGGATATCGTACATGGTGATAACGCCCGTCAGTTGTCCATAGGCGTCCACGACCATGAGGCTCACGGATTTATGGCCGGATTTGCGAACCTTGCCTTTTAGAATCAAAGAGATGGCTTGTTGGATGGGGGCATCTTCGTTGACGGTGTCAAAATCCGTAACCATGATGCTTCTGGCATATACTGTCATAAAATAGAACTCCGCTATGGCCCGCTTTTCATATTGGTCGGCGGGCTGTTGAAAAAGAGATGCCTCGCCTCCGGATCAGTCGTATGAATAGACCTTGTACTCCGTCGGGGCGCCCAGGATGGCATCGATTTTACCTTCGATGGCCGCCCGGTCAAAATTGGCGAACCATCGCTGCCAGTCTTCTATGGACCGCCATGTGCTGATGACCAGGAATTCATACGGATCGTCCACGTTGCGCATGGTTTCTCCGGAAATATATCCCGGCTGACGGAAGGCCAGAGTTCTGGCTTCGTTGAGCAGGGGGACCAGTTGCGGCAGCAGTTCAGCTTCTATTCCACCGGTCAGGCGTGGCAGTTTTCGGGTCATCAGCACGCGAATCGTCATCGGGGCCTCCTGTTGATAAGTTTAGGCGATTGTTGCAACCATTTAGACATGTCGGCGTCGTCAAATCAGGAGCGCTTTTAACGTCAGCAATACGCCCGCGGCCAGGGCCGACCCGATCAAGCCGGCGACATTCGGACCCATGGCGACCATCAGCAGCATGTTTTCAGGGTCCGCCTCAACCCCCTGCTTCTGGCTGACCCGGGCCGCCATGGGCACGGCGGAAACGCCGGCCGATCCGATCAATGGATTGATCTTGGTTTTCGAAAACAGGTTCATGAATTTGGCCATGAGGATTCCGGAAGCGGTACCGATGCTGAAAGCGACGGCGCCGAGCAGGAGAATGCCCAGGGTCTCGGCGTTCAGGAAGGTCAGGGCGGACAGGCGGGACCCGACGCCCAGGCCGAGGAGGATGGTCACCGTATTGATGAGGGCGTTTTGCGAGGTCTGAACCAGGCGGTCCACCACGCCGCACTCCCGCATGAGGTTCCCGAACATGAAAAAGCCGATGAGCGGGGCGGCCGAAGGCAGCAAAAGCATGCAAAGCCCCATCACCATCAGCGGAAAAACGATCTTTTCGACCTTGCCCACATAGCGGAGCTGACCCATCCGGATTTTCCGCTCTTCGGGAGTGGTCAGAGCCCGCATGATGGGCGGTTGGATGATGGGAACCAGGGCCATGTAAGAGTAGGCGGCCACGGCGATGGCGCCCAGCAGATCGGGGGAAAGCTTGCTCGCCAGGAAGATGGCGGTGGGGCCGTCGGCCCCGCCGATGATGCCGATGGACGCGGCGTCGAAAATATCGAAATGGATGGCGGGTACGACTTCCGAGATCACCAGGGCCCCGATCAGGGTGGTGAAGATGCCGAACTGAGCCGCGGCGCCCAGGAGGGCGGTTCTGGGATTGGCGATCAACGGGCCGAAGTCGGTCATGGCCCCGACGCCCATGAAAATCAGAAGCGGAAAGGCGCCGGTCTGGATGCCGATCACATAGATGAAATAAAGGATTCCGCCCGGTTCGGTGATGCCGGAAAGGGGGATGTTGGCCAGGATGCAACCGAATCCCATGGGCACCAGCAGCAGGGGTTCGAACCCCTTGCGGATGGCCAGGAACAGCATCAGGAGACCGACCCCGACCATGATCAGGCTGCCGATCCCGGCGGTCCAGCCGCCGACGGCCGGAAAAAGGTATCCGGCGATGCCGGTGGTCCGGAGAAATTCGGCCAGCATCCGCCCCATTGGCGGCATGATTTGAGGTCCGGCGAAATCCCCGCCGGCCCGGGCCAGGGCGGGGACCAGAAGAATGGCGAGGGCCGTGACCATTTTCAGCTTTTGCATGGCGATGCCTTCCGGTTCAGGTCAGGGTGGCCACGAGTTGTTCGGGTTTGACAACCTGCTTTTTTTCCACCTCGATGCTGGCCACCGTGCCGTCCGCCGGCGCTACAATGGGGGTCTCCATCTTCATGGCCTCGAGGATCATCAGGGTATCGCCCCTCCGGACCTTGTCGCCGACCTCGGCGTAAATTTCGTAAACGATCCCCTGCAGGCTGGCCTTGACCGGAATGGTTTCCACCGGCTTTTTGGGGGCCTCGGCCGGTTTGACCGTCTTTATCTGGCCGGTGGCGGCTTCCACCGTGACCTGATACGCCTTGCCGTCCACCGTGACCGTGTAGTCGGCCGGACCGTCAACGGCGGGCCGGGGCGCGGAAGACGATGCCCCGCTTTTTTCATCCGGTTTTTCAGGCGTCACCTTGCGGACATTGATGGTCTGATAGCCCTTCAGAAAGTCAAGCCCCTTGTTGCCGCCGTCGGTGGCCAGCGCCCCCACGATAAAGATGTTTTCATCGGTGACGGGCAGGCCCTCCCGTTTCAGGATTTTTTCGGCTTTGGGGATGCCGGGCTCCAGAACGTCCACGGGGTCGCCCGTGAACACCGGTTTGCCGAGCTGCTCTTCCGCGATGGCGACGATCTCCGGGTCGGGAGGGACCGGGGTGCGGCCGAAATACCCGAGGACCATTTTGCCGTAGCCGTCGGTCATTTTCTTCCAGGGTCCCTGGGTTACGTTGGCGTAGGCCTGCTGAAAATAAAATTGCGACACCGGCGTCACCGACGTCCCGAAGCCCCCCCGGGAAACGCATTCGCTCATGGCTTCGATGACCTTGGGGTACAGCTCAAGGGTTCCGGTGTCGCGCATCATCATGGTGTTGGCGGTCAGCGCGCCTCCCGGCATGGGGGACAGGATGACCTCGGATGAGACTTTCTGGGCTTCGGGCGGGAAAAAATAATCTTTCAGGCAATCCTGCAGCACATGGTTGGCCTTCAGGATTTTGGTCACATCGATATCCAGCGAATAGTCGGTTCCCTTGAGGGCGTGCCAGAGGGAGAGGATGTCCGGCTGGCAGGTGCCCCCGGACAAGGGCGATCGGGCTACATCCACCCCGTCGCAGCCGGCCTCGATGGCGGCCTTGTACTGAGTAACTCCCACTCCGGCGGTTTCATGGGTGTGGGCCCAGATCACCACGTCGTCGCCCAGAACCTTTCGCGCGGCCTTGATGGTGTCGTAAAACTTTTTCGGATTGCAGGTTCCCGAGGCGTCCTTGAAACAGACGGAATCGAAAGGCAGCCCGGAATCGAGGATTTCCTGGAGCGTCCGGATATAAAAAGGGGCGTCATGGGCGCCCGTGCAGCCGGGGGGGAGCTCCATCATGGAGACCACCACCTGATGGTGCAGCCCGGCATTGGCGATGCACTGGCCTGAATAGATCAGATTCCGGACGTCGTTCAGCGCGTCGAAATTCCGGATGTGGGTCATGCCGTGTTTCTTGAACATCCGGGCGTGCAAATCGATCATGTCCCGGGGCTGGGCCGAAAGGGCCACCACATTGATGCCCCGCGCCAGGGTCTGAAGATTCACGTCGGGTCCGGCGGCCTCGCGGAAACGGTCCATCATATCGAACGCGGATTCGCCGCAATACATGAAAATCGCCTGGAACCGGGCCCCGCCTCCGGCCTCCATGTGCGTAATGCCGGCGTGGACCCCGGCTTCAACGGCGGGAATGAAATCATCGGTCAGCGCCCGGGCGCCGAAAACCGACTGGAACCCATCCCGCAGCGAGGTGTCCATAAACTGGATTGTTTTCATAGCGATCCTTTAGGATTTCCGAAGAGGGTTTCAATTCGATGCCGCATGTCTTTTCCCATGGATCAGCTCCGGGAACGGTGGGCGGTGATCGCGGCGCTGATAATGGCCGTCAACAATTCATCGTCCACTTCGGTGGGATCTTTTTTCCGTTCTCTAAGATTGACCGACTTCATCGCTTCAAGCTCCCTCGCGTTGAATGAAGCCAGCAATCTTCTGAGAATGTCGATAAAAAGGATCAGCAGGAGTAAAAAGGAGATGACAACTCCCATCCCCAGAACAGTCAGCTTAAATCCGGCGGTGATCATGGAAAATCCTCATGGACAATATCCAAGTCGATAAAGGGCTGCGGCAGAGGGCGGGCAGGCGCTAATTTCCCGTACAGTGCCAAACTTGTACAAATAGAAAATCAAAAAAGTTTTGTCAAAGGGTTTTATTCGACTGCATGTAAATTGCCGGCGGAGAGCGGGTCAAGTTATTCTGGATAAACCGAACCGCGAATCATCCTTTCTGTAATTTCAAACAGATCAGACAATTGATGTCACGCCCTCTCCTTTAGGCCCGTGTTTTACAC
>CAZWGY010000273.1:0-6423 GCA_964633575.1 uncultured Desulfobacteraceae bacterium | reverse complement strand
CACTCAGCACTCAAAAAGTGTATCCAAACGACAGATGCCACCGCCCGGCTGATTCGTCCGCCTCCCGGTCCAGCTTGTGGCCGTAGAGAAAGCCGATGGGACCGATGGGGGTGATGTAGCGCAGGCCGGCCCCGGCGGTGGACCGGAAGTCATCCGACCCTTCGTCTCCGTAACTGTCGGTGAGCCGACCCAGGTCGTAAAAGAGGGCCAGCTCCAGGTTCATCCCGATGTCGATCCGGGCCTCGACGCTGCCGAGCGCGGACTGTTGTCCGCCCAACGGGGTGCGGTCGGCGGCGGTTCGAAGGAGATTTTCGTCAAAGCCCCGGACGTCGGCGGTTCCGCCGAGGTAAAAGAGCTGATCGTCGGGGACCTTATCCGCGCCGTCGTAAGGTTCGATGGACCCCACCTGGCCCCGGAGGGCAAAGGTGAGCCGGGAGATCGGGGTGACGTAGCCCCGGAGATCGAACCGGTATTTGACGAAGTTGTCCAGGTCGTTGTCGAGCCCCCGGTTGATGTCCACCGCCGCCGTCGAGAAGATCCCTTTTTTGGGGTTGAAAACCGAGTCCCGGGAGTCGTAGGTTAATGACGGGGATGCCGTCAGCAGGGTCCGGGGCTCAAGCTCGGCATCGGTGTAGGTCTCGTCGTCGGGGTCGTCCCGGCGCTGTTCCCGCCGGGCTCCCCGAAATTCCACTCCCGCGTGGAAATGGTCCCAGAGAGGTCGGTCAAAGGATACGTAGCCGCCCAGGGTCCGGGTGCTGAATGCCTGGTTTTGTTCGTCGCGCTCTTCGGCAAATGCGCCCACGGCGGCGGAGATTTTCGATCCCAGCAGGCGGGGCTCCCGGAGCCCCGTTTCGGCCCCGTAGCCGATCTCGCTCACCTCCCCGGCGATCCAGGTGTCCATGTCGAGTCCCCGGAAGTTCCGGTTTTCGCCCCGGGCGTGAGCAAACAGGCCCCGCTCGGTGTCGTAACCGCCCCCGATGCTGATGCTGTAAGGCTTGGCTTCCTCCACCGAGACCAAAAGCTGAACCGTGTCCGACTGGTCTTCGAGCCCCAGGGCCTTGAACCGGACCGAGTCGAAGATGTCGAGGTCCCGGATGTTTCGTTCCGTTTCCAGAAGCCGCCGGGGCGAAAACGGAGAGCCGGGGAGGACCTCGAGCTCCCGGAGGACCACCCGGTTCCGGGTCTTGAAATTCCCGCTCACAAAGACTTCGCCCATGGTCACCGACGGGCCGGGCGAGACCGTGTAGGTCAACGTCGCCCCGGTCCCGTCGTCAGTGATGGAAGACTCCCCATCCACTTTGACGTGAGGGTAGCCCGCCTCGGAGACGGCCGCGGCCAGGGCGTTTTCGTCGCTGGTGACCATGTATTCCCGGAACGGGGCTCCGGGGGTCAGGCTGAGAGCCTCACGGGCCGTTGATTCGTCGATGGGCAGGTCCCCTTCGATGGACACCGACCGGACCAGGGTTTGCGGCCCCTCTTCGATCCGGACGGTTACCGCCACCCGGGTCGGGTCCTCGCCCCGGTCGAGGTCCGTTTCCACCACCGTCTCGCGGTAGCCTTCCTTGAAGTAAAAAGCGGTGACGGCATCGACATCGGCGGCCAGCTCCGACTTCGAAAAGGCTCCGTCATGGAGCCACGAGGGCGGACGGGTGACCATCTGCTTTCGGATCCTCTCGTCGTCAAACGCCTGATTGCCCTGGATCCGGACCGCCGAAACGGTTGTCTGGGGTCCCTCGTGGATTTCGATCCGGATGCGCCGGACCCCTTCGGGGGATTCCAGATCCACCGCCTCGACCGTGGCCTCCCGGTACCCGGCAGCACGGTACCGCTCCCGGATCGCCTTGACGCTCTTCCGGAGCCCGGCCCCGTTCCGGTTTCCCGTCTCGAAGAGGGTGAGGTCCCGGCTGAGGGTCCACCAGCCCGTAAACTCCTCGTTGCCGGCAAATTCGATCTCGTAGCGGTCTCCTTCGACGATGGTCAGGGTAACCGGGACCAGCCGGGTCTCGGTGGGCGCGGTCCAGGATATCTCCACGTCGGCGTAGCCGGCTTCCCGGTAAAAGGCGGTCAGGTTTTTCACGTCGGCTTTGACTTCGGAGGCAACGTACCGCCCGGCAACCCCCGGCAGGAAGGATGCCGGCCAGGTATCCAGCCGGGCCTTTAAGCGAAGGTCGGAAAAGGCGGTGTTCCCTTCGATGTCAAGGGATGACACCTCGTAGTGAGGCCCCTTGTTGATGTCAACGGTGAGGACGTAATGGCCGTCTTCGGGGTCCTGTTTCGGGGTCACCGTCACCTTCGGGTCGATGTAGCCCTCCCGCTTGTAGAGTTCGATGACCGCCGGCTCCTGGTCCTTAACCTCATCCGGGTTGTAGGCGTCGCCGGTGTAAACCGTCATGACGTTCAGGAGCTCCCGCTCGAGGAGCGGAAAGGCGTGCTCGATCTTGATGTCCTTGATCCGGTTGACGGGGGTGAGGCTGAAGGCGACCGCCACCCCGCCGGGGGTTTCCGGGGCGTCCACGTGGATGGCCGAAAACCGGCCCGACCGCTTGAGCCGTTCGATGGACCGTTGAAGTCCATCGGGCGCCAGGGGGTCGCCGGGGGAGACGACGATCAGGCTCCGGGCCAGGGACTCCAGCCTCGTCGCGTCCTTGCCGTCCGCCGTGATTTCGACCCGGACCTCGGTGACGGTTACCGGCTCGGGGGGTTCCTGAGCTGAGGCCGGGCGGGCAACCCCGGCAAGGAGGAGGAGGAAAGTCACCGGGATCACGGCGCCCAAAAAGTGAAATCGAGAGATCATCGGGGTTATCGGAGCTCCAGCCGGAAGAGGATCTCGCCGCCGATGGTCCCCTTGTTGTCCTGATATCCGGAGATCAGGAGATTTTCCAGGAACTTGTATTCGGCGGTGGTCCGGCCCACCGTCTCCCCGTCGCTCGACTCGAAAGTGTATTTCACCGCCATCCGGCGGGAGAGCTCCTTGCCGACGGTGACCTTGACCGCGTCCCCGCCGGCCGCCGAGCTCCCGTTATCCCCCACTTCCAGCTCGACGATATCGAGCCCGGTGGCATCCTTGATGTCCTCGCCCACCGTCTTTGAAACGATGTCGGCCACCATCTGAGCCGGGGCGACGGACGTCCCCCCTTCGCCCTCGATGAGCTCCTTCCGGGTCCGGCCGAACATCAGGAGAGAGAGGATGTCCCCCTCGGACTCGCTGGGCCGGGAGTCGAACGACACGGCAAGCTGCTCCGGGGTTCCGGTGATTTTCAAAATCACGGTCCATTCCCGGACCTCGACCTCGGCGGCCAGGTCGAGGGTCGGCTCGATCTTGTACGGGTTGAGAAAATCGATCATCCCCCGGGTCACCTCGAAGGTCTTGTCCTGGTAGGTGATGTTGCCGGTCCGGATTTCGGCCCGGCCGGCCAAAAGCGGCGTGGTCAGGGTCCCGTGGACCCGGAGATCGGGCCGGATCTCGAGGTAAGCCAGGTTGTTATCGACGATGAGCGGCCGGCGGGCCGTGATGTCAACGTCGAGGGCCGTGCCGCCGGGAAAGCCCGATCCCTTGTCGGACCGGGGCGGCGGCGTCGGCGCGGTCTCCCGCTTTTTCTTCCCGATCTCGCCGATGGGGTAGAGGTTGACGTCCTTGTAGTAGGTCCCCTCGAGGAGAACCACCGACCCGGCCACCTCAGCCGACTCGGCCGGACCCGTCATCCGAATGTCCGCCTTGATCAGGATGTCGATGGTCCCGTCAAGCCCGACGGGAAGAGACTCCGTTGCCAGGCTGACATCGAACCGGGTCGGAGTAAAGCCGTCGATGTCCACCCCGCCCTTCACCGTAAACCGACCCTCTCCCAGGGCTCCTTCGACCCCCTCCAGGCTGACCTTTTGGGGGGTGAGCTTGACCCGGCCGTTTACGTCATGGAGCCGCTGGACCAGCCCGGGAATCGAGGTCGCCACGTTCTTGAGCGCCACATCGGCCCGGATCGCCGGCTCATCGACCGTCCCCCGGACCGATGCCGAAAGATCCAGATCGCCGTCCAGGTCGGGGAAGTCCACCAGAAACGGCCGTGCCACCCGGAGCGGGATTTCGCCGGATAACTCGAAATCAAGCCCTCCCGCTCCCGCCGGCAGGACCGCGCCCCGGCCCGAAACCGACACTCGCCCCGCCTCCAGAAGCCGGACCGTCGCCGGGTCCACGGAAAGGATTCCGTCGGCCAGTTGAGCCGACAGGGACGGGACCGAGACCAGGGTCTGGTCCTCAAGCCGGAGGCTCAGGGGCCCCAGATCGGCCGACACCGTCGCCTCCATCGGAGCCCCGGTGTCCCCGTCGGCGGTCACCCGCCCGGAAATCCGCCCCGAGAAATCCGTCAGGTCCGCCAACCGGAGATAGGGGGCCAGGTCGAGCCCGTCGGGCGGCAGGGTGATCCCGGCGGAAAACCGCCCATCATCGAGGTGGTAGGTGGCCTCGATATCAAAATCAAGCCCCCCGTCCACCCGGGCCACCCCGTCGGCCAGGTCAATGTCCAAACGAAGGTCGCTCAACGGCTTCCCCCGGACCCTTAGACCGGCTACCCGGACTGTCCCGCCCAGGGCCGGCGCATCCACCCGGCCCGCTCCCGACAGATCCACCTTCAGGGTCCCGTCCAGGATTCCGGCCGCCGCGATCGCCGCGATCCGGTCCAGATCGATCCCGTCCGCCGAGGTGGCCAGATCCACCCGGTAACCGCCGTCCAGAGCATACCAGCCGGTCGCCGTCAGGCTTTCGCCCTCGGCCAGGGTCACCGACAGCGGGGAGACCGCCACCCGGTCCCCCTGAAGGTCGGCCGAAACCGTCACCGACGGGATCACCTGGGTCACGCCCCCGGCCGGCACCCGGAGGTCGGTCCCGGAGATCTCGAGATTGCCGGTCGGCGCCGACGGCCGGCCCGAAACCCGCCCCGACATCGAAACCGCTCCGCCCGCGCCCTCCAGAAAGTCCCCCGGCTCGATCTCAGCGGACAGAATCAGGTCCACCGGCGGATCGGTCCGGACCGCCCGGGTCTCGGGGTCGATCAAATCGGCGGTCCCGCTTACATCGAGAGTCGAACCCCGGTTTTCCACCGCCATCCGCTCCACCTCAAGTTGCCCCGCCGCCGACAGCCGGGCCAGAATATCCACGTCTCCCACCGTCACTCCCGATGCCCGGAGCCCCCGTCCGGTCAGGTCGAGCCCGGCGGCCGGCTCATCCAGCCGGCCGTCCACCGTCACCGTTCCGTTAACGGTCCCGCCGGCTTCGAGGTCCGGGAGAAAGTCGGCCGGGGAGACCCGGTCTAGTGTGGCGAGCAACCGGATCGGGGGATTTTCGGACAGGGTGAAGCCTTCGGCGAAGAGGTCCGCCCGGCCTTCGGCGGAAAGGGCCGAGTTCCCGTTCCGGAGATCGAGCCGGGACAGGGTGACCGCGCCGGCTTCGTCGAGCCCCGCCGCCAGGTCCAGATCGCCGACCCGGATCCCGGCGGCCGAGATACCCTCGCCGTGGACTTCGAGGGAGACCCGAGGCCGCGTCAAGGGGCCGTCCGCCGTCGCCCGCAGGGAGAGGTAGCCCGCCGTCTCCAGGTCCGCCAGAAAGTCGCTCGGGACCAGCCGGTCCGAGGTCACCGTCAGGTCGAGGGCCGGGTCGGCCAGCGGGGTCAAACTCCCGGCTTCGGTCACCTGAACGGTGCCCCCGGCCGACAGGGACGACTCACCGTTGTTCACCGTTAGGGACCGGAGCCCGACCGCGCCGTCGGCAAACCCGGCCGCCAGAGCCACCTCCCCGACCGTCACCCCGGCCGACGGGAGGCTCACGGCGGCCGCCGTCAGATTGAGATCAACCGCCGGCGCCGCAATAGTCCCGCTCACTTCAGACCGGCCGGAGATCCGCCCCCGGACCGGAACGGCCGCTAAAAAGTCGGTCGGGGAGACCTCCGCCAGCTCGACCCAGAGGTCCAGGGCCGGGGCATCGACCTTCCCGAGACCCTCAACGGTTCCTCCGGCCCGGATGGCCGAATCGCCGTTGGTCAGGGTCAGGGTCTCCACCGTCACGGTTCCGGAGGCGTCGCTTAAGGCCGAGATTCGGAGATCGCCGATCCGGATATCCCCCACCCCCAGGCCGTCACCCGAAGCCGAAATTCTGCCCTCCGGGGCGGTTACCGGACCACTGACCTCGGCCGAAAACCGGGCATCTCCCGAAACCCCCGTCACTCCGAGAGCCGCCAGGGTTTCCCCCAGCCGGGGCGCGTCCAATTGGACCGACCCCGCCATCTCGCCGTCCGAAAGCCCGTAGCGACCCTCGGCCGACAGGGTGACGGCCCCGGCGGCAAGATCCAGGCTCGTCAACCGACCCACGCCATCGGCCAGCCGGCCCGCCGCGGTCAGCTCGGCATCCACCGGCCGGGCCACGCCCGTGGCATCCAG
>CAZWGY010000272.1:0-6424 GCA_964633575.1 uncultured Desulfobacteraceae bacterium | reverse complement strand
TTTGGGGCAAGCCCTTTTGATATTCCAGGATGTTGCTAATGTTTAGTTAAGCGGCTGGTTATACGGAAGCCGGGTTTATTGCCCCCTTATTTTTGGCTATGGTGAAAAGTACGTTTTCTTGATCTCATATTGTCTTTTTAATGCCGCCGGAAATCCCCTTTTCGGTTTTAAAAATGACTTCTTTATCGTATTTTTCACCACAAATGTCAATTTTAAAATGCCTTTTCCGCAATTTTTCTATTCAAATACGCACCAATTCCTTCCGGATCGGGTTCCGGCTGCTTTTTATTCCAAATTCCAAAACTTCGGATAGAACTTTCATCGCCTTCATGAGCTATCCGCATATACGTTTCTAATTACCGCAAGGTCAAATTTGAGAACCATCCGTTTTCCATTTTCGCATACCGGGCAAATCATTCCTTCTTCTTCAATTGTAATTTCAGCGGGTTCAATATTTGGTAACTGATTGTTAATGATTTCTATATTCTGTTTCTTTTTCCCGTTGGGGAGAAACCCGTAGTTTCTGATTCTGTGGTATCCATCCGGAAGGATGTGGTACAAAAACCTTCGAATGAATTCTTTCACCGGAAGTGTCATTTCCTTACGCTTCTTAGCGGGACCTTTTACCGGTTGTCCTTGAAAAAAACATTACCATTCCGTTTTCAAAGGAAATTATTCGATTTTCGCTGATGACCGTTCGGTGGGAATATCTTCCAATATAACGAACTACTTCCTCCGACATGGGTGACCTCACCGCGGGCCGGTTTGCACAATTCCGCCGTTTCTGGTAAACCGTCATCCAGTGTGGACAAACTCTAACAGCGGAAAGGAGCAATTATGGAAATCGCGGGAAAAAAAGTGATTATTACCGGCGGCGGCCGGGGTATGGGACGACAATTCGCGCTGGACCTTCTGGAGCTGGGCGCCAAGCCTTATGTTCTGGATGTCTTGCAGGAAAATCTCGACGAGCTGGAAAAGGAAAAGGGCATCCCCGGCAAGGTGGTGGACGTCACCGATGAAGGCGACGTGGAAGGGTTTTTTGCCGCCTACACGGCCGAGCATGGGGCTCCGGACGTCCTGGTCAACAACGCCGGGATCACCGCCGACGGGCTGTTTGTCCGGAAAAAGGACGACGCGATCAAGAAATTCGCCCTGTCGAGCTGGCAAAAGGTTATCGACGTCAACCTCACCGGGGTCTTTCTCTGCGGCCGGGAGGCGGCGGCCCAGATGGTACAGGCCGGGGTCAGGGGCCTCATCATCAACATTTCATCCATCAGCCGGGCCGGGAACTTCGGCCAGAGCAACTATTCGGCCACCAAGGCCGGTGTCGCCGCCATGACGGTCACCTGGGCCAAGGAGCTGGCTCGGAGCGGCATCCGGGTCGCCGCCATCGCTCCGGGATACATCAACACCGAGATGGTCGCCAAGATCGACCAGAAGGTTATCGACAAAATCGTGGCTCAGATTCCGGTGGGCCGGCTTGGCGAGATGTCCGAGATTTCCCGGACGGTTCAGTTCATCATGGAGTGCGAGTTCGTCAACGGCCGGGTTCTCGAGATCGACGGCGGCCATCGGATTTAAGTCTCTTCGGACCCCGCTTCCCGCCGGCGGGGTCCGCTCCTTTCAGCCCCTTCCAGCCGGGCTACGCGCCATTTTCTACCTCCAAATACCGATCCGACCCCATTGCGGCATCCAGCCGGGTGTGGAATAGATGAAAGTGTCTTGCAACCCCAATGACCGGCGGACCCCATGCGCGGACCTTCATCGTCATCAATCGTTCCCAAATCGAGCATCCAATGTCCGGAATGCGGGACCGGCTACCGCCTCCCCAAAACGCCGGTTCCCCCGGGCGGGGCTCATGCCCGATGCCGAATCTGTGGAACCCGGTTTGCCCTGCCCACCCCCTCAAAGGAGCCCGACATCATGTCCCCAGCCCCAAGTCTTTCGCCCCATCGATGCCATATCTGTCAACAGCCCATTGACGGGGCCGACCATCGCCGAAGCGCGGACGACTTGCCGGTCTGTGCTCAGTGCCGAAACCGCTTGTCGTCTGGGGGAAACGGTGGTCGTCCCATCCGGCGTTCCGGCGGCCGGGCCTTCCGCCGTCAGCAAACCGCTCACGAGGCCGGGATCTCGTTGGGCCCGTTCGGGAAATACCTGGGCGGAGGCCTGTGGCTGGGGATCGGTAGCCGGCTCGCGGCTCTCTGGTCCTGCGACCTGGCCATCGACCTGGGAACTGCCAACACCCTGGTTTACATGAAGGGGCGGGGGATCGTCCTGAACGAGCCGTCGGTGGTGGCCATTCATACAGACCGGGGGGGGGAAAAGCGGATTCTGGCGGTGGGGCTGGACGCCAAAAAGATGCTCGGCCGGACGCCCGGCTACATTTCCGCCATCCGGCCCGTCCGTGACGGGGTCATCGCCGACTTTGACGCGGCTCAGAGCATGCTCCGCCATTTCATCCGCAAGGCCCTGAAAGGCCGACGGAAACTCCGGCGTCGGCCCCGGGTTATCGTGGCCGTCCCGTCGGGGATTACCCAGGTGGAAAAGCGGGCGGTGATGGAGTCGGCGGAGCGGGCCGGGGCGAGGGAAGTTTACCTCATCGAGGAGCCGATGGCGGCGGCCATCGGCGCCGACCTCCCCATCACCGAGCCCCGGTGCTCAATGGTGATCGACGTGGGCGGGGGGACCACCGAGGTGGCCGTGATCTCCCTGGCCGGGATCGTTTGCAGCAAATCCCTCCGGATAGCCGGAGACAAGATGGACGCCGCAATCATCGTCCACATCAAGCGAAAGTATAATCTCCTCATCGGGGAAAGCACCGCCGAGACCATCAAGATGGCCATCGGCAACGCTCAGCCCGACGGGGACGGCCCCCGGACCGTGGACGTCCGGGGCAGCGATCTGATCACCGGCATCCCACGGGTCATCTCGGTGGACTACGATGACATCCGGGAAGCCATCACCGAGCAGGTGGAGGCCATCGCCGATGCGGTCCGCTACGTCCTGGAGCGGACCCCGCCGGAGCTGGCCGGAGATATCGTCAACACCGGAATCGTCCTCACCGGCGGGGTGGCGCTCCTGAAAAACCTCGACCGTCTCCTGGAAGAACGAAACGGCCTGCCCATTAACGTCTGCGACGACCCCCTCTCCACCGTGGCCCTGGGGTCGGGGAAGTCTCTGGACAACATCCCCTTTCTAAAGCGGGTGATGCTCCGCTAACGCCGCTCCGACGGTTTCCGGAAAGCGATGGCCCCCGGCCCTGACGTCCCGGCGGTCGGGTCGTCGTTCCGCTCCTCGATTGGAAGGTAGTCGGTCTTGGTGGGTCCGATGTATATCTGCCGGGGCCGGGCCAGCTTCCAGTTCGGGTCGTCGATGCTCTCCTTCCACTGGGCGATCCAGCCGGGAAGCCGCCCGATGGCGAACATCACGGGGAACATGTTGAGCGGAATTCCGATGGCCCGCAGGATGATCCCGCTGTAAAAATCGACGTTGGGATAGAGGTTGTGGGAGATGAAGTAGTCGTCCTCGAGGGCCACCGCCTCAAGATTTTGGGCCACTTCGAAGAGCGGGTCGTCGGAGTAGTCGTACTTCTCCAGAAGCCGGTCGCACATCGCCTTCATGATCCGGGCCCGGGGATCGTAAGTCTTGTAAACCCGGTGCCCGAAGCCCATCAGCCGGAAGGGGGCCGACTTGTCCTTGGCCAGGGCCACCACCTTTTTTATGTCCCCGCCGTCCGCCACGATCCCCTCGAGCATCTCGATGACCGCCTGGTTGGCGCCGCCGTGGAGGGGCCCCCAGAGGGCCGCGATCCCCGCGGAAATCGCCGCATAGAGGTTGACCTGCCCGCTGCCCACCACCCGGACGGCGGTGGTCGAGCAGTTCTGCTCATGGTCGGCGTGGAGAATCAAAAAGATGCTCAGGGCCTGGACGATGTCGGGGTCGATCCGGTAGGGCCGGACCGGGGAATCGAACATCATGTTCAAAAAGTTTTCGCAATATGACAGGTCCGGTCGAGGGTAAACCACCTTGTGGCCCCGGGACATCTTGTAGGACATGGCGGCCAGGGTCCGGATCTTGGAGATGAGCCGGGTCACGGTGATGTTGGTCTCCTCTTCCATGTCCTTGAGATAAGGATAGAAGCTCTTGAGGGCGTTGACCATGGATGAAAGAATACCCATGGGATGGGAAGCCCTTGGAAAGTTTTGAAAAAATGACTGCATGTCCTCGTGGACAAGGGAGTTGTCGTTGAGCAGGACCGAGAACCGGTTGAGCTCTCTGCGCGTGGGGAGAACCCCGTTGATCAGGAGATAGGCCACCTCCCGGAACGAGGATTGCTCCGCCAGAACCTCGATGGGGATGCCCCGGTAGCGGAGAATCCCCCGCTCGCCATCCACAAAGGTGATGGCGCTGGTGCAGCAGCCCGTGTTGCTGTAGCCGTAATCCAGGGTGATATAGCCTGACCGGCTTCGGAGCGTCGAGATGTCGATGGCCTTTTCCCCCTCGGTCCCTTCGACTACCGGGAGCTCATAAGTCTGACCGTCAATGGTGAGTGTCGCTACTTTGTCCATAAGCTCGTCCTTTCTGGTCCGTCCGGACGGACATGGTTGTCCACGCCAATGCCTCTCGAAGGCCCCGCCAAGAGGGTGTTTTGGACGGCGGCTTTCGGGCATGGCACCAATTCAGTAATGAATCCGGGGAGTCGGCTGGTTAGGCCTTCGAGGTTTCCAACACTTTGGAAACCTCGGAAGTCTCAGCCGGGGGATGGTCACTCAGATAGAGGCCAAGGCGGCCAAGGTCGTTTTCCGCCTTGACTTATTTTCAGCAATTATAGTTAAATAGCCGTGATTGTCAAATGCTTTCATTGTGTGAGGGGAACAGGACGGTGCGACATGGCGGATAAACGGGTTTTTATCAATAGCGAAAACAAGGCGACATTCGTATGCGAGAAGTGTACCAAGGCGAAGACCGTCGATGTCAGCAAATACAAAAACATCAACCGGGCCGTCCGGATCAAGTGCCATTGCAACTGCGGCCACTCCTACTCGGTGCTCCTTGAACGGCGGAAGACCTTCCGGAAACAGACCCGTCTGTCCGGCGTCTATATTTACGGCTCCAAGGGGTTCCGGGGTCCCATCCGGGTCCTGGACCTCTCCCGGACCGGGATCAAGATCGAGGTTCTCGACAGCCGGCGCTTCCAGCCGGGCGACATCTTCAAGGTCGAGTTCAAACTCGACGACCCTCAGAGCTCCCTCATTGAAAAGGAGGTCGAAGCCAAGCTGGTGAAGCAAAACACCGTCGGCGGCGAGTTCACCTCCGTCTCCAGCACGGACTTCAGTGACAAGAAAATCGCCTTCTACGTGATGCCCTGATCCATGCCATCTTTCCGCCTTTCTTGGGTTATCCGTCTGACCGTTATCTGTCTGGGGTTGACCCTGCTCCCCATTGAGCCGGCCGACGCCGCCGACGACGACGACCGCAACGTCATCCGCCTGGCCTACACCGGATGGTCGTCAGCACTTGCCAGCACCCACGTGGTCAAAATCATTCTGGAACGGGAGCTGGCCTATTCGGTCGAGCTCCGGGAGCTGTCGGTGGCCGCCGTCTGGAAAGCCCTCGCGGCGGGCGAAGCGGATGTCACCGTGGCCGCCTGGCTCCCTTACACTCATGCCCCCTACTACAAGCAATTCCGGGATCAGGTGGTCGATCTCGGCCCCAACCTCCGGGGCGCCCGGGTCGGCCTGGTGGTCCCCGAGTATGTCCCCATCTCCGCCATCCCCGAGCTCAACGATGTGGGCCACCGGTTCCGCAACGAAATCATCGGCATCGACCCGGACGCCGGCCTGATGCTGGCCACCCAGCGGGCCATGGAAACCTACGACATCGACATGAACCTGACGCCGGGCAGCGAAAACTCCATGCTCAGCGTCCTGGCCCATAAGGCCAAACGGATGGAGTGGGTGGTCATTACCGGCTGGTCCCCCCATTGGATGTTCCGGCGCTGGGACCTCAAGTACCTCGATGACCCCGACGGGGTTTACGGCCAACGCGAATTCATCAACACGGTGGTCCGGGCCGATCTGGCAGCCGACCGCCCAGGGGCCTATCGGTTCCTGGACCGATTCCACTGGACGCCGGCCGACATCTCCAAAGTGATGATCCAGGTAGCCGACGGCGCCGCCCCCGAGGAAGCCGCGGCCCAATGGATTGACAACAACCCCCTCAAAGTGGGACAGTGGCTTCGGTAGGGGTACTGAGTGCTGAGTGCTGAGTGCTGAGGACTGAGTCCTCAGTCTTCAGTCCTCAGTCCTCAGACCAGGGCAATCAAGGCGGGTTGCCCCTACAATCGGCGCAACCCGTAGGGGCAGGCCCCGTGCCTGGCCTCGGCAACGATTTCGATTTCGATTTCGATTTCGATTTCGAT
>CAZWGY010000271.1:0-6428 GCA_964633575.1 uncultured Desulfobacteraceae bacterium | reverse complement strand
CTGGTGATCCTCAACACCGCGCCCCTCACCCTCAAGGGCAAGATCCTCGAATCCCGCGAGGTCATCGCCGACAACGACCCCTTTTTCCGGCATCGGTTCGAATCCCTCACCATGCGAATGTATTGGGATTTCAGGGAGGTCGAGATGCGGATACTGAAAGCAAAACTAAGAAGCCACGATTCAGAAGCGGAATGACTCGACAAAACAAAACCCGGCAAGACACACACCTACCCGAACAGAGCCGACTTTTACTCTACCAGACCGAAGATGGTCAGACACGGATCGAAGTCCGTCTTCAGGATGAAACCGTCTGGATGACCCAAGCCGCCATTGCCGAGCTCTATCAAACCACGACACAGAACATTACCATCCATCTTAAGGCCATTTACCGGGAAGGTGAGCTGGACGAGTCGGCAACTTGTAAGGAATACTTACAAGTTCAACAGGAGGGGAAACGCCGGGTTTCCCGCTCCCGAAAATTCTATAATCTTCCGGCCATCCTCGCGGTGGGATATCGGGTCCGATCCCATCGGGGCACTCAATTCCGCCGCTGGGCTACCGAACGCCTGAATGAGTTTCTGGTCAAAGGCTTCGTCATGGACGACGACCGGCTAAAAGCGGGTTCCAATATCGGCTCGGATTATTTTGACGAGCTGCTGGCCCGGATTCGGGACATCCGGGCCAGTGAGAAACGGTTTTACCAGAAAATCCGGGACATCTACAAACTTGCGGTGGACTACGACCCCCAAGCCGAGGAAACAAAGGAATTTTTTCGCATCGTTCAAAATAAACTTCATTTCGCCATATCCGGCAAGACCGCCGCTGAGCTGATCGCGGAACGGGCGGACGCCAGGAAACCCAACATGGGCCTGACGTCGTGGAAGGGGGAAAAGGTGCGGAAGGGAGACGTCACAATTGCCAAAAACTACCTGACCGGCGATGAGATGGACGGTCTCAATCGAATCGTCACCATGTATCTGGACTATGCGGAAGAACAGGCCAAACGCCACCGACAGATTTTCATGCGAGACTGGCGAAAGAAGCTGGATGCATTTCTTAGTTTCAATGAACGGGAGATCCTTACTAACCCCGGCAAGGTCAGCAAGGCGGTCGCCGATCAACTGGCCCTTGACCAGTATGAAATCTTCAATCAACATCGGTTGTCGGAGGACGCCAGCCGGGAGTCTCTTGCCGATGATGCCGAGTTGATTCGGTATCTGGAGAAAACGCAATGAATCAATCAGGTGATGATAAACGGTTACTTGAAGCGCTGTGTAAAGAAATTAAAGTTAGCCACAAGAAAATTTTCAAGCTCCAAAGACTGAAACGGTCCCTCGCCTGACCCCCCAGCCCGACCCCGTCAAAAGACCATGCCCCGCCCATCCGAGCCAAACTCCACGACCAACGCCGGTTCCCCGCCCGCCCGGGAGATCATCCGCGGGTGGCTGGAAACCCCCGAAGCGGATCGAATTCTGAACCAGGTCGCCGAATCGACCCTCATCGAGGCCCGCCGGATGGCGCTGTCGTTGTTGCCCCTCGGCTGGAACGGCGGCTGGGAGGCGGCCCCGCCGGACCTGGCCGACGACATCCGGGCCGAACTGACCCGGTTTCTCCTGGAGCGGGCCGATGCCGTCGCAAAGGCCGTCTCCGGCCGGGCATCCCCCGCCGCCCTGGCCAACCACCTCAGGCGGATTTTCCTCAACCGCTGGATCGACCGGACCCGGAATCCCGACGACGATCGCCGGCGATACCTGAGAAAGCGCGCCGGGGATATCTTGCGGGAATCGACCGATTTCACCACCCGCCGGGACGGATCGGGCCGCCTGGTCTTCAGCCGATCCGCATCCGATCCCCCGGCCGCCCCCATGGCCCTCGACGATATCGCGGCGATACCGTTTCCGCCCCCGGTCAGCCCTCGTTTCGATGCCGTCAACGCCCGTCGCGCGCTCCGGTCCCTGGCCGAAACGTTCCTCGACGCCGCCGCCGACCGTCACGGCGGACAACCGGTGGCCGCGGACCTCTCGGATTTCATCCACTGGATCGGACTCCACGTCCCGCTCAAACGGCCCCGACGGGATGCGACCCCCGCCGGCGAGAGCCCTGAGGTGGGCGGCGATCCGGACCCGCCCTCACCCCAACCGCTCCATGACCTGGCCCGGACTGTCGCGGCGAAACTGCCCGACGACCAGCGCCGGATTCTCCGCCGACGGCGGATCGAAGGCCAAACCTTCGCCGAGATCGCCGACGAATTCGGCTACGCCTCGCCGTCCGGGGCCCGAGCCCTTTACAATCGAGCCCTTGCGACCCTTCGGGCCGTCATCGCCGATCAGGAGTGGCAACTCCCCGAAGACGAAGCCGACATCTCGACCTTTCTGGATTTTTTGATGATGATTTTGTAAAACCGGGCTCCGGAGGTCGTATTAAGGGACAGGCGGGCGGAAATCGATTGCCGTGCCGCCCCCGGCTATCGTCCGCGTTGCGGAACCGGCACGCGGAAACCTCAACCCTGGATCGTATTCAGACGGAAAGCGGATGTCATGATCAGTCGAAAACTTGCCCTGACCCGAGCCATTCAGGACCGGACCTGCCCGCCGGGCCGGATTCGTGAGGATTTAAAGCATCGCGACCGGTGGCGCCGTCACCGGGAATCCCGACCCTTTTGCGAACCCCACCCGGAGCCACGGGAAGCGCCGTGGATCAAAATGACCCGGCTCCTCGGGGCCGCTTTAACCACCGAGGAATCGACCGACGGCCCGCCCACCCCCGGCGAGGTCCGTCCGGTGGCCGCTGACCGGTGCGGCTGGCGAGCGGACCGGTACATCAACCCCCCGCTCCTTCTCGTTTTGGCGGTGGACGGCGACCGGATCCAGGCCGCCCCAATCTCGCTCGACCCCACCCTGGCCGCGCCCGGCGATCTGATCGTGCCCGGCGACAAGGCCGACGGCGTGACCCTGGTGGTCGAGGTCTGGAACCGGTGCGCGGTCCCGGCCGACTGGCTGGAACCGCCCCTGGAAGCTTTGGCTTCCGAGGTGGTCGAAGCGGCCCGCCGGATGGCCATCGAGCCCGGCTGGCGCCCCGGCTGGGCGCTCAAGCCCTGGCCGATGGAGCCTGACGACCCCCGGCATCGTTTCCGGGAACTGGAGCGCGATGTGGTCTCGGCCGTTGCCGGGCTGATGGTCGGCCATTTACGGTTCGGGCCGCCGGGACCGCCGGACGGGGTGATCTTCGACCTTCCCGCCCTGGTCCCCGGAGTCCGCTGGATCACCCCGCCCCGGACCGCCGGCGAGGCCCTGGCGCTGGCCCGCCCCCCCGAAGACCGGCTCCCCCTGGCCGCCGCCGACGGGGAGCTCCCGGTGATTGCCTCGCTCTTCCGGACCCGGTGGGGCCGGACCCAGTCCTTCACCCCCGTCCAGGTCGAGATCCAGATGCGCCGGCCGGCCGACGAGGGTCTGGGGATCGCGGGACGATTCGTCGATCTCCCGACCCCGCTGGTCGGGGCCTGCGAGCTGCTGGCCTACCTCGCCGACGAATCGAACGATCCGGTGGCGGCGGACCATGTGGACTGGGAGCCCGGCGACACCCGGTTTTTCATCCGGTTCCCGGTGGAATCCATCGGAAACCGGCGCCTCAACATGGCCGTCATCTGTGACGACACCCACTGCTGATGTCCCCCATGGACCTTGAAACCCTGGCCTTCATGGCAAACCGGCCGGCGGGCCATCCCTTTGTCCGGGAGACCCTCCTGACCCCCGGCGCGGTGGCCCCGCCGACCGGGACGGCGGCCGCGTTCCGGGAGCTCGCCGCCGGACTGGCCGAGGCTCTGGCCCCCTCACCCGGCCTGGCCGACCTCTTCCGGCTCCACATTCTGGCTCTCCGGCTCATCCGGCCGGACGAGGCTCCCCCCTGGCTTGACGAATGGCTCGGGGAGACGACCGGGTCATGGCTGCCCCGGCGGCGCGGACGGTGGCGCGCCGTCCCGCTCCACCTGGTCAACGACGCCGGCGCGACGCGGCGATGGCTCCTGGTGGGGGTAATCCCCGGCGCGGGCCGAGGCCCGCTCCTGCCGCCCTGGGCCGAGCCCCTCGCCGACGAGGCCGCCCGGTCCGCCCTGACCTCGGCCCTCGAAGCAGCCCGGACCATCCGGCCCCTTTCCTCCGGAGACCGGGCCCTGGCCTTTCCGCTTATCGTGCCCAACGGGGTCCGCCAAATCCGGGGCGCTTCTTTGGGACTCCCGGCGGCATTGGGCTGGGCCGCCGCCTCCGGGGATGTCCCGCTGCCGTCAACCATCGCCGCCACCGGCGCCATCACCCCGGACGGCCGGGTGAAGCCGGTCAGCGGGGTCGAGGAAAAGCTCCGGGCCGCGACGGATACGTCGGCGGTCTTTCTCTGCCCGGCCGAAAACCTCCCCGTCCCCCCGCCGGAATCGCCCATCTGCCTTCCGGTGGCCGATCTGGGCGAAGCCTGGATGCACAGCCGGCTTTACACCCCTGAACGGGCCGGCCGGCTGGGGCTGATGGCCGAGGCCCTCCGCCACCCGGGCCGGCTCGTGGACAACCTCGCCGACCTCCCGCCCGACTGGATCACCTGGGCCCACCGCGAGGGGCGAATCCAGTCCGCCGTCAACGGCGTGACGGGGGACCCTCACCGGTTTCGAAACCTGGTCGATCGGTTCGAAATTATGGTCCACGCCGGCGACTCCCCCCTAGCCTCTGCCGTGGCCGAGCTTCTCCCGCCGGCCGACCTCGACCGGGTCCGCCAAACCGCTCCCCTGGCCGCCTTCCGGTGGTGCGCGGTCAACCTCTCCCTGGCCAACCACCGGGGCCGGATCGACCGTGCCCGGCAATGGGTTCGGGACGCCTTCGAGCTCCTCCCCGAGGCCCGGCGGGCCGACATCGAGGCGGTGGTCACCTTTTTCAACCACTTCCTCGTCTCCCGCCACAGCCGGTATCTTTTCACCCCCGACCTGCCCGAGGCCCTCGACGAGATTCTCGCCCACCTGGAGCGGCAACACGCCCTGAACCGGGAATTCGGGTGTCCCACCTTCCCGGTTCTCGGCCGGCTCTACGGCTCCATCGCTCAGAATTTTGCCTTTTGCGGCCCCGACCACCTGGCCCGAACCGAGGACTACGCGGACCGGGCCGCCATCGCCCTGGGCCGGGGAGCCGTTCCCGAAATGGCACTCGAGTGGCGACGGCAATCCAACTACCTGGTTTACGCCCGCCTGGACGCCGGTCGGGATTCTATCGACGGGGCCCGAACCGCCCTTTTCGACAATCTGGCGGCCGAAACCTGGTCCGGGGTCTGGGACCGGCTGCCGGAGATGAGCCGTTGGGAGCACGCCGTCCTGGCCCGGTTCTGCGCCGATTGCCCGGATGAGGCCCCCGCCCGGGAATACCGGGACCGGGCCGCTCGACCGCCGACCCGGGGACGGGACCGGGAGCACCCCTGGCAGCTCATATTCTGGAACCTCGGCCGGATGGCCCATGACCATGGCGATAACACAGCCGCCCGGCAGGCATTTCATGAGAGCCTCGACCGATGTCTCCACGAGGCCCTCGGGGAATCAGTCCGGGTCATGGCGCTGCTTCCCCTGGCCGGCCTTCACCAGATGGACGCCCTGTCCGACGCCGACCGACGACGCCACCTCGCCTCGGTCCGGGAGGCCGCCGGCCGCCTGTCGGCCCAGCATTTCCGGCGGCTCGACGAAGCGTCGGCCAAAGAAATCCTCGAATGGGTCTGGCGCCATCCAGCCGGACTCTTTCCATTTTCCTATCATTAACCCCACGGACAAAGGAGCGCCCCATGGCCCGTTGCCTGTTTTTAATTTTCAACCACACGTTCACCCCGGAACAAGCCGAAGACGCCCGGCAATCCCTCGGCGTCGAGACCATCGTCTCCATGCCCGACGCCGTCCGGGATATCTGGGGCCAGGTCCCCCCGGATCGGCCGGCCATCGCGGATTACCTCGAGCCGGTCAGGCGCTGGCTGGCCGACCAGGCCCGGCCCCGGGATTACGTCCTCGTCCAGGGCGATTTCGGAGCCTGCTACCTGATGGTCCGCTTTGCCTTCGACGCGGATCTGATCCCCATTTACGCCACCACCCGGCGGGAGGCCGACGAAACGGTCCAGCCGGACGGCTCGGTGACCCTCACCCACCGGTTCCGGCACGTAGCCTTCCGGCGGTATGGGGATTAGTATGGGGAATAGCCGGGAGGGCGGACGGGAGGCCCTCGGTTTTAAAGGACCCAAGGGACCCAAGGGCCGGATTGAGCCTGCGGGCGGGGCAAGAGGGGCCACCCCCCTGCAATCCACGCCATGCCCCGCTGAGTCAGGGACAGGGCCAGGTCAGCGCCGAAGGCGCGAATTGATAAAGGCTCATGACCGGGGCACCACGATCACCCCCGTGCATGAAAATGGATTTAAACCAC
>CAZWGY010000270.1:0-6495 GCA_964633575.1 uncultured Desulfobacteraceae bacterium | reverse complement strand
GCCATTGTCTGGTCGTCCCCACGGGACGCGGACTCACCTGCCCCTTGCTTATTTGCCGCGTTTTGGAAGTCCGTACAAATAGTGATCCACATTTGCCGACATATCTTCGGGTCCGAGATCATCAGCATGAGCGCTCAGTATGTCCAGGACGGATGATTCCTCGATGGGACGCACGATAAACGAGGTCTCATCGAATTCAATGCGAAGCTTGTCCGAATTGATACCGGCGATGTATTCGGCGAACAGCTCCTGGATTGCTTCTTTGCCCACGACAAAACGCTTCATTTCAATCATCTCGTTTCGTTTTTCAAAATATCCGCTTAACCAGACACCTCATAAGGCGGCGTCACTCCGCTAAATATACCCCGCGAGGGCTTAACTCCTCGCGGGGCATTTGCCGTTTACCTCCCCATCAGGGCCCTGGCCCGGGCCACGACGTTGTCCATGTTGAAGCCGTAGCGGTCGAGGACCACCGGGCCGGGGGCCGAAGAGCCGAAGCGGGTGACGCCGATCACGTCCCCCCGGCCGCCGAGGTACCGGTACCAGCCGATTGGATGGCCGGCTTCGATGACCAGGAGCGGGGTCTGATCCGGAGGGATCACCCGGTCGCGCTCGGCCGGGTCGGCCGCCTCGAAGAGCTCCCAGGAGGGCATACTGACCACCCGGACGGCGGTTCCATCCGCCGTCAATTGTTCGGCGGCGGCGAGCGCCAGGTGGACTTCGGCGCCGGTGCCGATGAGGACGATCTCAGGGGCCCCGTCGGCGTCCTTCAGGACGTAGGCGCCTTTCCGTAGGCCCGAAGCCGGGGCGAAGGCCGCCGTCCGGTCGAGGATCGGGAGCTTCTGCCGGCTCAGGATCAGGGCGGTGGGGCCGTCCTGGCGGGTTACGGCGACTCTCCAGGCTTCGGCGGTCTCGGCGGCGTCGGCCGGCCGGATTACGGTCAATTCGGGAAGCATCCGGAGAGAGGCGATCTGTTCCACTGGCTGGTGAGTGGGGCCGTCTTCGCCCACGGCCAGGCTGTCGTGAGTGAAGACGTAGATCACCGGGAGCTTCATCAGGGCCGCCAGGCGGATGGCCGGGCGCATGTAGTCGGCGAAGACCAGGAAGGTTCCGCCGTAGGGCCGGCATCCCCGGTGGAGGGTCATCCCCGACAGGATCGCGGCCATGGCGTGTTCCCGGACCCCGAACCGGATGTTCCGGCCGTCGTAGGCTCCTTTCTTGAAGTCGTGGGAGTCGGCGATGAGGGTTTTGTTGGAGGGGGCCAGGTCGGCGGACCCGCCGATGAGCTCCGGTATCCGGCCGGCCAGGGCGTTTAAGACCTTGCCGGAGGCGGCTCGGGTGGCGAGAGGGTCGCCTTTGGAGAAATCCGGGACCTCGGCGTCCCAGCCGTCGGGGAGGCGGCCGTTCATGGCGATTTCCCACTCGGCGGCCAGGTCCGGATAGGCGGCGGCCCAGTCATCAAAGCGGGCCCGCCATTCGGCCTGAAGGGCGCGGCCTCGGGGGATCGCTCCCCGGAGCTGGTCCACGCTGTCGTCCGGGGTGCAGAAATCGGTATCGTCGCAGCCGAGGAATTGTTTGGTGAGCCGGACCTCATCGATGCCGAGCGGGGCGCCGTGGGCATCGGCCGAACCCTGCTTGTTGGGGCTTCCGTAGGCGATCTGGGTTCTCAGGATGATCAGGGAAGGCCGCTCGGTTTCGTTCCGGGCCGCCTCGAGGGCCGCCGTGATGGCATCGAGGTCGTTGCCGTCTTCCACCTCGCGGACGTCCCAGCCGCAGGCGGCAAACCGGGTCGAGACGTCTTCGGTGAAGGTGATGTCGGTGCTTCCCTCGATGGAGATCTCGTTATCGTCATAGATGCAGATCAGCCGGGAGAGTCCCAGGTTACCGGCCAGGGATGCCGATTCGTAGGAAATGCCCTCCATCAGGTCCCCGTCCCCGCAGATCACGTAGGTGTGGTGGTCCACTATGGAATGGTCCGGCCGGTTGAACCGGGCCGCCAGGTGGCGTTCGGCCATGGCCATGCCCACGGCGTTGGCGATTCCCTGTCCGAGGGGGCCGGTGGTGGTTTCGACTCCCGGCGTCACTCCGTATTCCGGATGGCCGGGGGTTTTGCTGCCCCATTGCCGGAATTGGCGGATGTCGTCGAGGTCGAGGTCGTATCCCGTCAGAAAGAGGATGCTGTAAAGGAGGGACGAGGCGTGTCCTCCGGAGAGGACGAACCGGTCCCGGTCGGGCCACTGGGGGTCTTCGGGGTTGTGCCTGAGAAACCGGGTCCAGAGGACGTAAGCGGCCGGGGCGAGTCCCAGGGGGGCGCCGGGGTGGCCCGAGTTGGCGGCCTGGATGGCGTCCATGCAGAGGGCGCGGATGGTGTTGACGCACCGGGTGTCGAGGGAGGCCCGGGGATCGGGCATCTCGGTGTTCATTGGGCGGATCTCCTTTTCTCCTTGTGCTTGGGCGTTGATGGTTATGGCCGGGTCACAGAGCCCGGAGCCATTCCGGCTTGAGCCCCACCCGGCCGTCCAGCGCCGAATCGATGAGCGCCAGGGTCTTCTCCTTGTCCTTGGGGAGCCGGGCCTTGATGGGGAGGTAATTGGATGCGTGGTTGGCGTGAAAGAGCCCCGATGACAGCTCGGTATGGTCGAGGATCGTCCGGAGCTCGGCGAGCATCTCGGCCGGGCTGATCAGCTCGAACCGGCCGGCCTGATAGTCCTCGTACATTGGTGTGTTCGGGATGAGCATCAGGCTGAGGGCGCCCACGTAGTCCGGGTCGATGGCCGACAGGACCCGGCCGGTGGCTTCCGCGTGGACCTGGGACCGGTCCCGTCCGGCGATCCCCAGGATCACCGTGATGGAGAGCTTGATCCCGGCGTCCCTGAGCTTCCGGCCCGTCCGGATCATCTTGTCGGCGTCGGCCCCCTTGCGGATGGCCTTCAGGGTTTCGTCGTCGCCGGTTTCGAGGCCCATGTAGGCGATTCCGAGGCCGTGAGCGGCGAGCTCGGCCAGCTCCTCGGGGGTTTTCATGTCGATCCCCTTGGTGTTGGCGTAAACCCCGACCCGGGTGACCCAGGGAAGCTTTTCCTCGATGGCTTCGAGTATGGGCAAGAGCCGCTTCTGGGGGATGATCAGGGCGTCGCCGTCGCAGATAAAGACCCGTCGCTGCCGCTTGAAATGGGCGGCGGCGTAGTCGATATCGGCCATGATCGTCTCGTCCGGCTTGATTTTGAACCGTTCGTCCTTGTAGGCTCCGCAGAAGGTACACTTGTTGTGGGAACAGCCCACCGTTGCCTGGAGCAGGATGCTGGCCGCCTCCGAGGGGGGGCGGATGATGTTGCCTTCGTAGTGCATGGATCGAACCTCCGTGTCATGTCCGGCCGGCGTCAGGTTTACCGTACCGGTCAGATTTTGCAACCCTTTTCCCGCCGTCTCCGGGGTTGGGACTTGACAGGGGTGCCGGCGGGGCGGCAGAATAGCCGCATCGGACAAAAGTCCTAAAGATAATGCCCTCATCTTCAAAAGACAAGCGAGGCGACATGGACAACTCGGCCGACGACCGGCTGGACGACTTCGACCTTTCCTTCAAGGTTTACTACGAGATGATGGCCAGGCGGGTGAGCGAGATTCTGCTGGTCTCCAGCCCCTATGATGCCTTTATCATGGAGGAGGACGGCCGGCTGGCCGAGCGGATCATCCACGAATACCGGGGGCTCAACCTGACCCGGCCGCCGCGGCTCACCTGGGTCTCCAACGCCCGGGAAGCCATGGACGCCCTGTCCCGCCGGAAGTTCGACCTTGTCCTGACCATGCCCCGGATTCACGACATGGACCCCTACGAGCTGGGCCAGGCGGTCAAGGCGAGGTTCCAGAACCTCCCGGTCTTTCTGTTGACTCACCACACCGCCGACCTCCGCCGGCTCGACGCCGGGGGTGACCGCGCGGGGATCGACCGGATTTACGTCTGGCTCGGGAACACCGACCTCCTCCTGGCCATGATCAAGAGCGTCGAGGACCGGATGAACGCGCCGTATGACACTCACCGGGCCCGGGTCCGGGTGATCATCCTGGTGGAGGACAGCCCGGCCTACCGATCCTCGCTGCTCCCGCTTCTCTACCGCGAGGTGGTCACTCAGACCAACGCGGTGATGGAGGAGTCGTTGAACGAGGAGCACCGGATATTGCGGATGCGGGCCCGGCCCAAGATCCTGATCGCCGAGACCTACGAGGAGGCCTGGGAGCTCTACCAGGAGTACAAGCCCTATCTCCTGAGCGTCTTTTCCGATGTCCGGTTTCCCAAAAACGGGGCCGAAGACCCGACTGCCGGGTATCAGCTCCTGTCCGCGATCCGGGCCGAGGACCCGGACATCCCGCTTTTGATGCTCTCGTCGGAGCCGGAAAACCGGGAGCGGTCCGAGACCATCCCGGCTATCTTTTTAAATAAAAACGCCCCGGCCCTCCACGACGACATCAGCGGGTTTCTGGTCAACTACCTCGGTTTCGGGGACTTCGTCTTCCGGATGCCCGACGGCACCGAGGTGGCTCGGGCCTCGAATCTCCGGGAGATGGAGACGATCCTTCCCGAAATCCCCGACGAGTCGGTCGAGTATCACGCGGTCCGGAACCATTTTTCAAGCTGGCTCATGGCCCGGTCCGAGGTCCAGCTCGCCTCACGGCTCCGGCCGATCAAGGCCAGCGACTTCGAGTCGGTTCAGGCCATCAAGGACTTTTTAATCTCGCGCTTCCGGGAGCGGCGGAAGGGCCGGCAGCGGGGGGTGGTGGCTGATTTCAGCCCCGAGGGGTTCGACCCGGACACCGACTTCATGAAGATCGGCAAGGGCTCCCTGGGGGGCAAGGCCCGGGGGCTCGCCTTCATGACCACCCTCCTGAAGCAGTCTCCGGAACTGATGGAAAAATTTCCGGAGGTCTCCATCAGCGTTCCCAAGACCCTGGTGATTTCCACCGAGGGGTTCGACGACGTGATGCGGGAAAACGACCTTCGGGAGCTCATCGCCTGCACCTGCGACGACTCGGAAGTCCTCTCCCTCTTTTCCAGGGCCAGGCTCCCCGGCCGGCTCCGCCATGACCTCGAAAGCTTTCTGGCCCAGGTCACGGTCCCGTTGGCCATCCGGTCGTCGAGCCTTCTGGAGGACGCTCAATACCAGGCCCGGGCCGGAATTTACAGCACCTTCATGATTCCGAACAACCACCCGGACCCCGAGGTCCGCCTTCACCAGCTCAGCCAGGCCATCATGCTCGTTTACGCCTCGACCTATTCCGAGCAGTCCCGGACCTTTTCCCGTTCGACCCTTCAGCGGACCGAGGAAGAGAAGATGGCCGTGATCATCCAGCAGCTCACCGGGATGGCCTACGGCAACTATTTCTACCCGGCCATCTCCGGGGTGGCCCAGTCCTACAACTTCTATCCCCTGGCCCAGATGCGGCCCGAGGACGGGATCATCCACCTGGCCTTCGGCCTGGGCAAGACCGTGGTGGAGGGGGGCACCGCACTCCGGTTCAGCCCGGCCTATCCCACTTTCATGCCTCAGTTTTCAACGGTGGAGGATATCCTGAAAAACGCCCAGCGGGAATTTTACGCCCTTTCCATGTCCGATTTTCCCGACTCGATCACCGGGCCGACGGACGCGGCCCTGACCCGCCTGTCCATTGACGACCCGGCGGTCAGCAACCATTACCCGGTCAAGTACCTCTCCAGCACGTACAGCCCCGAGGACCACCGGATTCGGGATTCGGGGTTCGGCCCGGGCCACAAAGTTCTTACCTTTGCAAGCATCCTGAAATACAAAACCATCCCCCTGCCGGGGATCATCCGGGAGATCCTCCAGATGGGGCGGAAGGGGATGGGCTGCGCGGTGGAGATCGAGTTTGCCGTCAATATCCCCGCCGACCGGTCGGAGCGGCCGGCGTTTTCCCTTCTCCAGATCCGGCCCATGGCCATGACCCGGCGGAACATGGAGGTCCGGATCGAGGAATCTGAGCGGTCCGCGGCCGTGCTCTATTCCACCAGCGCCCTGGGCAACGGGGTCTATGAGGACATCGAGGATGTCCTCTACGTCCGGCGGGATACTTTCGACCCCGGCCGGACCGTGGAGCAGGCCAGGCAGATCGCGGAGATGAACCGTGAGCTGGCTGATGCCGGCCGGAAATACCTCCTGATCGGCCCCGGCCGGTGGGGGACCGCCGACCGATGGCTGGGGATTCCGGTGAGCTGGGGCGACATCTCCGGGGTCGGGGCCATGGTGGAGGTCTCCCTGGAGTCCCTCAAGGCCGACCCGAGCCAGGGCTCCCATTTCTTCAACAACATCACATCCCTGGGGATCAGCTACCTCACGGTGACCGACCGGGGAGAGGATTTCATCCAATGGGACTGGCTGGAGCGCCAACCGGTTACTCGGGAGACGGAGTATTTCCGCCATGCCCGCCTCTCCAAGCCGCTGACCCTGAAAATCGACGGGAAGCGGTCCCGTGCGGTGGTACTCCCCT
>CAZWGY010000269.1:1783-6501 GCA_964633575.1 uncultured Desulfobacteraceae bacterium | reverse complement strand
GGTTCGGTTCCGGCTCGATAACAAAATATTGGCTGAACTCCTCAAATCGTTTGGGCCCAATGCCGTCAACCTCGCGCAGCTCATCGACGGTCTGGTAGGGGCGGCCATTGACGATTTTTTCGGCCATCACGGGACCGATGCCCTTGATCAACTGAAGCTCCTGCCGGGTGGCGGTGTTCAGGTTCAAGGTTCCCGATACGATCTGGGTTTCACTGAACCGGCGTTCCAGAGCCTTGAGGTTTTCCGCTTCGCTGCGCTCCAAGGCCCGGAGCTCGGCGATCCGGTCGGGATTGCTGTCCGCCCAGATTCCCACCCGCTTCAGCATGGCCGATGTCTCGAAGTCATTGTGCCTGGCCCGCATCTCCTCTTGAGAGATGCCGTCGGGGGTCCGTCGGCCGACGCCGTGGGCGCGGGCCAAACCGTTTTGGACCAACAGGCTCGCCAGATCATCTCCGTCCGCCGTGGTGACGAACCCGTAAATTCGACCGATGGCGGACCGACCCGGTGCATTGGCAAAGGCGGTGTGAACCGTAAACGGCTCAGCCAGGAGCGAGCGGACAAACTCCGCCGCCCGTTTCCCGAAATCCACGGCGCGGATGGCGTCAGGCAACCCGAAGTAGCGGGCTTGCTCACGCACCCGGCGGGCGTCGTATCGGGCGCTGATGGACGACTCGGGACAGTCAACGAAGTAGAGGCGCAGATGGATGGTTTTTCCCCCGGCCGCAACCATAAAACTGTCCCCGTCGTTGGCCTTGCTCGGAATGTATATCGCGTTGGCAAAGGGTTGGAGATCGCCGGCCGCCAGGAGCGAGGTGTTTCCGAGGACCAATACGGCGACGGCCAGGAAAAACCGGATCGTAGATTGAATCTGCTTTTTCATCCCCGATCCTGATGATGATGATGCTCCCAACGGGGGCGGTCCAGGGGTGAATCGAACCGGCCGCGGGCGATGTTTTCCCGCCTGAGGCACTGACACGGCGGGTTGACCCGCGGATGACTTCGGAAGGATAGCCGCACGGGGCGAGCTCCCGATCCGTCATCCGCTTATCACCCCGACGTGGGCCATCCCGGCGCGGAAGGAGCCGCCGTCAAAAGCTCCCACCCATCCGCCGGTAGGGCTCGGCTTGCTGGTTATAGCGGAGAATCATTTCCAGGAGCTTTTCCTCGGGGCCTTTTCCCTCCCGCTCCCGGCAGAAATGCCGGAATCGGTCCCAGTGATCCCGGCGAACCCCTTTAAGGGTGACGGTGACGCGCTGGTTGGCGGGTCGAGATGGCGCCGGAGCCACCGGTTCCGGTTCCACGAACCAGGTCCCGTCGATAAAGGCAAAACTGACCTGCCGGGTCTCCCCCTGCCAGAGAAGCCCCCGGATCTCCTGGTCGCTCATCCCGGACGTGTCTTCACGGTAAAAGGCGATAGTCCCCACCTGAGCCATGTGGATGAGCGTCTTGTCGAAGACTTTTCGGATCAAGGAAGTCCGTTCCCGGACCCGGTCGATCCGGAACCGAGGCCCGCTGCCGAGGCTTTCCGCCGCCTGTCGGATTTCCTGCTCCGCCTTTTTCCGCATCTTGATTACTCTCCGTGCCGGAATCGGTGGATTGATCGAACCGGTACCGCCGGCGGCCGGCGGCACCGGTAACTTGGAAAATCCATGTTATCATGTTTACAGGAGATCCGCCAACCGGCCAAAAGAAAACGGCCGGAGCGGGTCTTATTCGTTGCCGTTGATCCGCCGACGGAGCTTGTCGGAGCATTTGAACCGAACCACCCGGCGGGCCGGGAGCACCAGGTCTTCACCCGTTGCCGGATTCCGACCCCGGCGGGCCTTTTTCTCGTTGACGTAAAACTTCCCGAAGCCCCGGATGAGCACCTCATCCCCGCTTTCAAGGGTCCGCTTGAGGACCTCCAGAAGGGTTTCGAGGATCTCGGTGCTCCGAGCCCCGGTGACATCCAGCTCCTGCTGGATCGATTCCGCCAGATTCTTCTTGGTCAGCGTCATGGTCAATCTGTCCTCCCAATCGCATCCGCTTTCAATGTCGTTGATCCCATCCAGGGACCGGCGCGTCCGTCCGCCAGCCCCGAAAACTCCTTTTGATACTGTTTTTTCAGCCGGATGGCAAGGATATATTTTCCCGAATGGTCATAAGGCCATCCTAACGCATCCTTGACAAAGGGCTTTTGAATCGCAATTTTATAATGTTTGAAGGGGATTGACAACCGGCCGGTCAGCCAGTGATCCGGGCGGCTGCCGCGGGAGAATGCCCATATTTATCATCATCTTTCAGGAGGGAGCCGATGCCGATTTACGAATACAAGTGTGACCGCTGTGACAAGACCTTTGAATGCCTCGTCTTTTCTGGTGAGGAAGACGACGTCGCCTGCCCCGACTGCGGGGAGCGGGATGTCCGGCGCCAGATGAGCAGCCCCTCGATCTTCTCCTCAAAAGGAATCGGAAGCTGCGCCGCGCCGGCGTCGGGAGGATTTTCCTGAGCCAACTGATCGAACCGCGGCAGGTTGTCGCGGCAAGCAAAAGCGACTGGTTATTTACGCGGATGCAGCGGCAAGGGCCATCGAAGGCCGGCCGCTGCATTGCTTTGGGGCGGCGTCCCGAGTCCCGCCTGGCCGAGATGACCGTTGACCGGGCGGTCCAACGGATGTATTCAGATAGAAAAAGACCGCGATGGGAGCGGCCGGCCAACTCGACCCAGACTTAAAGGAGACAACGTGGAGGAGATCATCGGCACCGGCAACCGGGTCATCGACGTCAATCTGACGCGGGGGGATACATCCGTCTTCACGGTCCCCGACGCGGTCCGCCGGGACTATCTCGGCGGCAAGGGGCTGGGAGTCTATTACCTGGCGCATCGCTTAACCCCCGAAACCGATCCGCTGGGGCCGGAGAACATTCTGGCCGTCTTCACCGGAGTGATCATGGCCACCGGAGCCCCGTGTAGCGGTCGGTTCGCCGCCGTGACCCGATCCCCGCTGACCGGCATCCTCGGCAGCGCCTCCTGCGGCGGGCCCTTTGGGATGGCCTTAAAGACGGCCGGATACGACGGCATCCTGATCACCGGCCGATCAGAAACGCCGGTGACCATCCGGATCGACAAGGATGGGGCCGAGATTCTGCCGGCGGAAGCCCTCTGGGGGCTCGACACGGTGGAAGCCCAGGCGGCCCTGAATCTGGAGAAACGGGCCGGGGCTCTGGTCATCGGTCCGGCCGGGGAAAATCGGGTGAGGTACGCCAACATCCGGTCAGGCCATCGGTTTTTCGGCCGGACCGGGATGGGCGCGGTGATGGGATCCAAAAACCTTAAGGCGGTGGTCGCCGTCGGCGGGACCCACCGTATCCGTCCGGCACGGCCCAAACGGTTCCGGCGCCTGGTCCGGCAATCCACGGCGGATATCAACGCCCACCCCATGACCAGCCATCACTACCGGGAATACGGGACGGCGGTTACGGTGGGATTCGTCAACCGGACCGGGGTTCTTCCGGTCCGAAATTTCCGCCGGGGCCACCATCCGGATGCCGAGGCGGTCTCCGGCGAGGCCATGGCCGCCCGGTACGGCAGCCGGCCGAGCACCTGTAAGCCCTGCGCCATCCGGTGCGGCCACAAGGGGACCGACAGGGACGGCATCGAGCGCCAGATCCCCGAATACGAAACCGTCGGCCTTCTGGGCCCCAACCTGGGGATCTTCGACCCCGACCGGCTGATGGAGTGGAACGACCTCTGCGGCCGGCTCGGGATGGACACCATCTCATCCGGGGCCACCCTCGGCTTTTTGATGGAAGCTGGGGAGCGCGATTTGATGGAGACCGATCTGGCCTTTGGCGAGCCCGATGGGGTCCCCGAGACTCTCCGGGCCATCGCCCGGCGGGAGGGGATCGGCGATGATCTCGCCAACGGAGTTCGCTGGCTCTCCGAAAAATACGGCGGCGCGGACTTCGCCATCCACGTCAAAGGGCTGGAGCTGGCCGCCTACAACCCCCGGGGAACCGCCGGGCAGGGGCTGGCTTATGCGGTAGCCAACCGCGGGGGATGTCACCTGTCGGCTTACATGGTCGCCATGGAGGTCCTCTTCGACCTCCTGTCCCCCAAAACCCCGCACGGCAAGGCGGCCTACGTCCGGTTCCTGGAAGACCTTTCCGCCGGGATCAATGCGCTCCATATCTGTCAGTTCACCATGTACGCTTTTCTTTTCGAACGGCCCCTGGTCAAGTGGACCCCCAAGCCGGTCTTGAGCACTCTCATGCGGACCCTCCCGGCGGTGGCCGTGGCCCTCATCGACTTCAGCCGCTACCCCAAGCTCTGGTCGGCGGTCACCGGAATTCCCCTGTCGGCCCGGGACTTCCGCCGGGCCGGGGAACGGATTCACGTCCTCGAACGATACATTAACACTCGGATGAGGATTTCCCGGAAAGACGACACCCTGCCGCCCCGGTGTCTCGCCCCCGGCCCGGACGGAGATCTCGAAGGCCGGCCGGTGCCGCTCGACCGGATGCTCGATGACTACTACCGGGGGCGGGGCTACGACCCGGACGGCGTACCGATGACGGAGACGCTCACACGCCTGGGGATCTCACCGGATACCCTGCTCAACGGGATGCCGACGTGACTGAAGCCGCGAAAACGCTAAGGGTTTGAATCCGGGAGACGCGGAACATGCCTTATGTATCAAGCGTGGAAAGAATCGGCTATAAGCGGGGGGTTCAGGAAGG
>CAZWGY010000269.1:0-1683 GCA_964633575.1 uncultured Desulfobacteraceae bacterium | reverse complement strand
GAAAGGAAGCGGCAATGCCGGTATATGAATTTGAATGTCCCCATGGAACAGTGACCGAACGGCTGGTGAAAATGGGTACCGAGACCATCGAGTGCCCTGAGTGCGGCGAGACCGCCAAGAAGATCCTCTCCCCCTGCACCTTCGAGCTCAAAGGCGGCGGCTGGTACGCCGACGGCTACGCATCCAGGAAGTCCTGACCCCTCCATGTCCCGCTGTCACCGCCCCGTCCGACCGCCCCCTTGGCCGGACGGGACGCACCACTGACCCCGATCCATAGCATCCGCTGATGAACGACAAGCATATCGCATCCATCCAGTCCCTTGTCGAACTCCGGCAGACCGTCGTATCGGTCTGGAAAGACGGCTTGTTCGGCGTCGATGTCGGCCGATACGTGGTCGCCATCCTGATCCTGGCCGGCTTTCTGGTCCTCCGGCGGCTCTTCACGCGGTTCGTTCTGGCTCGAGTCAACCGGTACGCCGAAGAGAGTGAAACCGACTTCGACGACGGCCTGCTCCGGAGCGTGGAAAGGCCGATCCGGTTTGTCCCGGTGGTCCTCGGAGTCTTTTTCGCCATCGAGTACCTCCAGTTGTCCGGCACGGTGGCCGATATCGCTGATCGGATCGTCCGCTCCCTGATCATCTTCGTGATCTTCTGGATTTTCCATAGCCTGGCGACCCCGCTGTCGGTGGTGCTGAGGAAGCTCGAGCGGATCTTCACCCACTCCATGATGGACTGGCTGATCAAGGCCATCAAGGCGGCCTTCGTCTTCGTGGGAGCGGCCACCATCCTGGAAACCTGGGGGATTCAGGTGGGGCCGATCATCGCCGGGCTCGGCCTCATGGGCGTGGCGGTGGCCCTGGGGGCCCAAGACCTCTTCAAGAACCTGATCTCCGGGATTCTCATCATCGCGGAACGCCGCTTCATGCGGGGCCAGTGGATCCGGGTGGACGGCGTGGTGGAGGGGACCGTGGAAATCATCGGGTTCCGCTCGACGCTGGTCCGCCGGTTCGACATGGCTCCGGTTTACGTGCCCAACTCCCGCCTCTCCGACAGCCCGGTGATCAACTTCAGCGAAATGACCCGCCGCCGGATCTACTGGACCGTCGGCGTCCGCTACGCCACTACCATTGAGCAGCTCCGGGAGATCCGCGACGGGATCGAAGGCTATCTGATGGGCAACTCCGACTTCGCTAAGCCGCCCGAAGCGCTTCTGTTCGTCCACATCGACCGGTTCGGCGAGTCGGCCATCGAGATCATGCTCTATTGTTTCACCCGGACCACCCAGTGGGGCCGCTGGCTGGAGATCAAGGAAGCCCTGGCCTACAAGATCAAGGATGTGGTGGAGGGAGCCGGGGCCGCCTTTGCCCTGCCGGGGCGGGCCGTCTATCTCGAAGGAATCCCGGCCGAACGGCCCGAGGTTTTTGTCCCGCCGGGGACCAACGACGAGACCGGTCATGAGGCGGGGACCGCCACAGCCCGCACCGCTGATTACCCTGACGCAGCGGAAGAACCCTGATGTTTCCCTCATCATCCGCGGCATCAGAATCATGGTTATCCGCGGTTCAGACGGTATTCATCCCGCCCATCACAAAAATCACGCTGAATCACGGTTCAAAGACAGTTTCTGAACTGTGATTTCAAGTGATTAAAATGATGATCATGATAAACTGCCCACAGCATGCC
>CAZWGY010000268.1:0-6504 GCA_964633575.1 uncultured Desulfobacteraceae bacterium | reverse complement strand
CCCTGATTATCCCCAATCCTTGTTTGATATTGGGCGAATTGGCCATTTATGAATGTGCATGAATTAAGTTCTGGAGACTGAGGCCATGGCAAAACGGGTGATCATGACGGATACCGGATCGGCTCCCACGCCGGAGATCGTTGATCGATACGGCGTGGCGGTGATGGGCATGAAGGTCTTCCTGGACGGCACCGCCCATATCGACGGCGAGGAGATCGACAAGGACACCTATTACTCCCGAATCGAAAAAGTCCGGGATTTCAACACGAGCCCGCCGCTGGTCTGGGAGATCAAGAAAATCTACGAGGGACTCCGTCGGAACGGCTGCCGGGAACTGATCGGCATCCACGTCTCCTCGGCCATGTCGAACCTGATCACCACCTGCCGGAACGCCACCAACCTGATATCGGGAATGACGGTCCGGATCATCGACACCCGGAACATCTCGGTGGGAGCCTACCTGGTGGTGGAAAAAGTCGTCGAGCTGCTTCACGCCGGCCGATCCATCGATGAGATTCAGCCGCTCCTTCCCGAAATCCGGGCTTCCGTCAAGCTCCAGGTCTCACTATCCACCCTCAAGTATCTGGTCAAAAACAAGCGGATCGGCCGGGCCCAGGGCCTGGTGGGCAATCTCTTGAGAATGCGGCCCATCCTCGGAATCGACGACGACGGCTATCTCATCCCCCTCTCCCGGCAGCGGGGCAAGGAGAACGTCATCGAGCGGGTCGCCGAGGACGCGGCCGCCTTTCTGGCGGATCGGCCCCACAACGTCAAGGTCTATCTCACCCACGGCCTCGACAAGAACAAGCGGCAGGTGGAGGCGGTTTACGAGCGGTTTACCGGCAAGCTCCAGAGCCTCGGGGTCCGCCGCCACCGGGTCATCCGGAGTCGGCTCTGGCCCACGGTGGCCAACCTGAGCGGCCCGGAGACCTACGGATTCGCCGTTTACGGGGAGAAGCAGCCCATCGAATGAAACCCGAGCCCGCTGCCGGCCTGACCGTCATCACCACTCACCTCAACGCCGACTTCGACGCCGTGGCATCCATGCTGGCGGCTCAGAAGCTCTATCCCGACGCGGTGGTGATCTTCCCCGGCTCCTACGAAAAAAACATCCGGAACTTCTTTGTCCAGTCGATGGTTTACCTCTTCAACATGGCGGACCTCAAGGATGTCTCCTTTGCGGAGGTCCGTCGACTGGTCCTGGTGGACACCAAGCAGCCCGGCCGGATCGGCAAGCTCGCCGAGCTGGTGACGACTCCCGGTGTCGAGATCCACATTTACGACCACCACCCGCCCCTCCCCGGCGACATTCAGGGAGACTACGAGGTCCTCGAAATCACCGGGGCCACCGTGAGCATCCTCACCCGGATCATCCGGGAAAAAGGGATCGAGATAACCCCGGACGAGGCCACCGTGATGTGCCTGGGGATTTACGAGGACACCGGCGCCTTCACCTTCACATCCACCACCGAAGCCGACTTTCTCGCGGCGGCCTACCTCCTGAACCGGGGGGCCAATCTCGGGGTGGTCGCCAACCTCATCAGCCGGGAGATCAGCCCCGAGCAGGTGGGCTTGCTCAACGAGATGTTCCAGTCGGCCACCCGCTACCACATCCGGGGAGTGGATGTCGTGGTAACCACGGTGACCACCGAGCACTATGTCCCCGACTTCGCCTTTCTCGTCCACAAGATGATCAAAATGGAGAGCCTGGCCGCGGTGTTCGCCCTTGCCCGGATGGGCAACAAGATTTACGTGGTGGGCCGGAGCCAGACTTCCGACGTGGACGCCGGGGCGATCATCCGGGCACTGGGCGGCGGCGGCCATCCCTATGCCGCTTCGGCCGCCGTCAAGGACCGGACCCTGGCTCAGACCGAACAGCAGCTCCTGAAAGTCCTCCACACCACCCTGTGTTCCACCAAGCGGGCCAGGGACCTCATGTCTTCGCCCCCCATCAAGGTGGAACCGGATGTGCGCTGTGAGGATGCCCGGAACCTCCTCACCCGGTACAACGTCAACGCCCTGATCGTGGCGGAAAAGACCGACTCGGGAAATTCGGAGCTTCTGGGCTATATTACCCGGCAGATCATCGCCAAGGCCCTCTACTTAAAGCTCAACCCCAGGGTGAGCGATTACATGATCACCGAAATGGGCACGGTGGGACCGGACGCCGAACTGCCGGAAATCCAGGAGCAGATCATCGAAAACAAGCAGCGGGTTTTGCCGGTGGTGGAAAACGAGGCCATCATCGGAGTGATCACCCGGACCGATCTCCTGAACATCCTCGTCCAGGAGTCAAAGCACCGGATGGGGGACGTCCCCGACCCCTACAAGGAAGAGATCAACGCCCGGACCCGGAACGTCACCCGGTACATGCGGGAGCGGCTCTCCGAGACCCTGCTGGATATGCTTCGGGATATCGGGGAGGTGGGAGCCGGGCTCGGGTTCGGGGTTTACGTGGTGGGCGGATTCGTCCGGGACCTTTTTCTCTACCGGCCCAACGAGGACATTGACATCGTCATCGAGGGCGACGGGATCACCTTCGCCCGGACTTACGCCGAGCGGGTCGGGGTTCGGATTCACGCCTACGAGAAGTTCGGGACCGCCGTGATCATCTTTCCCGACGGCTTCAAGGTCGATGTGGCATCCGCCCGGATGGAGCATTACCGGTTTCCGGCCGATCTGCCCACGGTGGAGATGAGCTCCATCAAACTCGACCTCTACCGCCGGGACTTCACCATCAACACCCTGGCCATCCAGCTCACCCCGAACCGGTTCGGGACCCTTATCGACTTCTTTTCGGCTCAGAAGGACATCAAGGAAAAGGTCATCCGGGTGCTCCACAACCTCAGCTTCGTTGAGGACCCCACCCGGGTTTACCGGGCCATCCGGTTCGAGCAGCGGTTCGGCTTTTCCATCGGCAAGCTCACCGCCAACCTGATCCGAAACGTGGTCCAGCTCGACTTCTTCCGCCAGCTCAGTGGACGGCGGGTCTTCACCGAGCTTCGGCTCATCCTGGAGGAAGAGACCCCGACCCCGGCCATCACCCGCCTGGAGGATTTCGGGCTCCTGACCGCCATCCACCCCGATCTCAAGCCGGACAAAGGGATGATGGCCCGGTTCGGGGCGGTGAAAAAGGTCATCGACTGGTACGATCTCCAGTTTTTCGAGGGTTCCTATCTCCACTGGGCCGTCTATTTTATGGCTCTGGTAGCCCGGTGTGACCGGGAGACCACCGAGACCATCTGCGGAACCCTGGAGATAGCCCCCCGCCACCGGACCATCTTCACCGAGGAGCGTTTCGAGGCGGACCGGACCTTGTATCGACTCCGCCGGGAGATGCCGGTGTCTCCCAGCGTGCTTCACCGCCGGCTCCAGGGGTTTCGCCTCGAGGTCATCCTTTATATGATGGCCGTCGCCCATCCGGATCGGGTCAAAAAGGCCGTTGCCGATTTTCTCACCCGGCTCCGGTTCGTGGCCCCATCCATCCAGGGACGGGACCTCAAGGCCATGGGATTGACCCCCGGCCCGATTTACCGGGAGATTCTCCAGGCGGTCCTTGACGCCAAGCTCAACGGCCAGCTCACCAGCCGCAACGACGAAATCAACTTCGCGAGAAACTATGTCTCCTGACTTCGACCTTTACCGCTTTGTTCTGATGTTCATCCCCCTGCTCTTCGCCGTGACCATCCACGAGGCGGCTCACGGGTATGCCGCCTTCCGGTTCGGCGACTCGACGGCCCGGGACGCCGGCCGGCTGACCCTCAACCCGATCCGCCACATCGATCCCCTGGGGTCGGTCATCATCCCCCTGGTTCTGATCATCTCGGGGGCCCCGTTCCTCTTCGGCTACGCCCGCCCCGTGCCGGTCAACTTCAGCCGCCTTCACCCCATCCGCCGGGGGATGATGGTCGTGGCCGCCGCCGGAGTGACGGCCAACATCTGTTGCGCCATCGCGTCGGGCTTGATTTTCCAGGGGGTCCGGGCTATAGCCCCGATCTGGGCCGGCTCCGCCTTCAGCCCCGCGGTGGGGGATCTCCTTCAGCTTCTGTTTTACAGTGCCGTGATCAACACGGTTCTCTTCGTCTTCAACCTGATCCCGGTACCGCCGCTGGACGGTTCCCGGATCGTGTCCACCTTCCTGCCCCCCGACCTGGCCCGGCAGTATGCCCGGATCGAGCCTTTCGGTATGCTGATCATTATCTTCTTGATCGTGGCCGGTCCGGTGGATAAACTGTTTCAATTTTTCATCGCCCCGATGATCAATCTGTTTCTGGGACAATAGGAGACCATCAGCATGACCCAAAAGAAACGAATCCTGAGCGGAATGCGCCCCACCGGCCCGCTCCACCTGGGCAACTACCACGGCGCCCTGGCCAACTGGATCCGGATGCAGGACGACTATGACTGCTTCTTCTTCATCGCCGACTGGCACGCCCTGACCTCCGACTACGAGGACACGACGAAGCTGTCCGACTACGTCAAGAACATGATGATCGACTGGCTCAGCGCCGGACTCGACCCGGACCGGAGCACCCTCTTTGTCCAGTCCCACATCAAGGAGCACGCCGAGCTCTACCTGATCCTGTCGATGATCACCCCGGTGCCCTGGCTGGAGCGCAACCCCACTTACAAGGACCAGATCGTCCAGCTTGACGGCAAGGACCTGTCCACCTTCGGCTTTCTCGGCTACCCGGTTCTCCAGGCCGCCGACATCATCATCTACAAGGCCAACGGGGTCCCCGTGGGCGTCGATCAGGTCCCCCACGTCGAGATCACCCGGGAGATCGCCCGCCGCTTCAACCATTTTTACGGGCCGGTCTTTCCGGAGCCGGACGCCATCCTCACCGAAACCCCCAAGATCCTCGGCCTCGACCGCCGGAAGATGAGCAAGAGCTACCACAACGCCATCTTCCTGTCGGACACCGCCGAGGAGATGGCCACGAAGGTCTCCCGGATGATCACCGACCCCAACCGGGCCCGGAAAAGCGACCCCGGAGACCCGGGCGTCTGCAACGTCTTCGACTTTCACAAGCTCTACTCCGATGCCGGGACCGTCGCGGAGGTGGACGCCGACTGCCGGTCCGCCGCCATCGGGTGCGTCCAGTGCAAACAGAAGATGGCCAAGAGCCTGGTTGCCGCCCTGGCCCCACTCCGGGAACGGCGCAACGAGTATGCCGAGCGGCCGGAGCGGGTGGCCGAAATCATCGTCGAAGGCGGCAACAAGGCCCGGGCCGAGGCCCAGAAGACCATGGAAGCCGTCCGATCCGCCCTGAACATCTAAGCCAGCATCAGGCGCCATGCTAGACGACCGCTACGAGGTCCGGCTCGAAAACATCTTCGAAGGCCCCATGGATCTTCTGGTTTACCTGATCCAGAAAAACGAGGTGGACGTCTATGACATCCCCATCGCCCTGATCACCGACCAGTACCTGGGCTATATCGAGCTGATGAAGGCTCTGAACATCGACGTGGCCGGCGACTTCATCCTCATGGCCGCGACCCTGACCCAGATCAAGTCCCGGATGCTGCTCCCCGCCGCCCCCTCCGACGATCCGGAAGCCGAAGACCCCCGGATGGAGATCACCCGGCCCCTCCTCGAATACCTCCAGATGAAGTCGGCCGCCGATGCCCTGGCCCAACGACACCTGTTGGGACAGGACATCTTTCTCCGGGAACCGGTGGCCGATGATGTCGATGCCGAGCCCGAGGACATCCCCCTCAAGCTCGGGCTCCTCGACCTCATCGACGCCTTCCAGCGGGTCCTCGACACCCTTCCGGGAACCCATCATCTGGCCTTTTCCGACGAGGGGATTTCGGTCAAGGACCGGATCACCGAGCTGATCGATCAGTTGGAGACCCACGGCGCCATTACCTTTGACCAGCTCTTTTCGGACCGACCCACCAAAGGGGAGATCATCGTGACCTTCATGGCCATCCTCGAAATGGCCCGGATCGGCCTCATCGAGATCTCCCAGGGCCTCCAGAGCGGGATCATCCGGATCATCTACCTTTGATGACCTCCGTCAGGGACATCGTGGAGGCCCTCCTCTTCGTCTCCAAGGAGCCGCTGACCGTCGAGCGGATTCGGAACGTGATCGATGGGCCTGAGTCCGCGGAGATCCGGGAAGCCCTCCGTCAACTCGCCGAGGATTACGACCGCCGGGGCGGCGGCTTCTTCCTCCGTGAGGTCGCCGGGGGCTATCAGTTGAGGACCCGGCCGGACTTCGCCCCCCATATCCGACGGCTCGTCCAGCCCGGAGCGATCCGCCTGAGCAAGGCCGCTCTGGAAACCCTGGCCATCATCGCCTACAAGCAGCCGGTGATCCGGAGCGATATCGAGCACATCCGGGGGGTTGACTCCGGCGGCGTCATCCGGATGCTCCTGGAACGCAAGCTCATCCGGGTCCTTGGCCGCAAGGAGATCCCCGGCCGACCCCTCATCTACGCCACCACCCGGCAGTTCCTGGAAGCCTTCGACCTCAAGGACTTGAAAGACCTCCCCTC